>JBIKME010000152.1:0-3512 GCA_044359415.1 Rickettsiales bacterium
AGTTTATTTATTTACCCTTCTTGGCGGCGTTCTGAAATACCTGATAATAAAATTGCTATTGAAATAGATCCTGCTCAAGCATTTGGTACCGGCGGACATGAAACAACCAAAGGGTGCTTGCTTGCCATTCAAAATTTAGCGTGGATAAAACCTAAAAACATTCTTGATATAGGATGTGGTTCCGGTTTGCTTGGCATAGCTGCGGCAAAAATATTTAACGATGTAAAAGTTACTGCAGTTGACAATGATCCTATATGTATAGACATAACAAAAGAAAATGCAAAATTAAACAATGTCGAGCAATATTTTAAATGTGGTTTAAGTGAGGGGTATGAAGCGCAAATTGTAAAAGAAAATGCCACATATGATTTAATTTTATCGAATATACTGACGCTGCCTTTAATTGAGTTTGCACCGGTTGTAAGAACGTTTATTTCCAAGGGTGGATATATAATATTGGCAGGGTTATTAAATAAGCATGCTGATGAAGTAATAAAGGCTCATAAAGAGCAAGATTTTGAGCTTGTAGCTCATGATATATATGGTAACTGGTCTGTTCTGACAATGAAATTTTAGTTAACTTGCTATGTTGTTGGCCTGTTATATAAATTCCTTGGTATTTATCTGTGTTTTTGCTAAAATAAGCGAATAAAAAATATTTAGGTATAAAAAAACATGACTATACTTCAACTTGTTATTGCTCCCGATGAAAGGTTAAAGATAAAATCAAAGCCGGTGGATAAGATTACCGATGAGGATCGTTTGTTTATGGATGACATGTTGGAGACTATGCATCATAATGACGGCATAGGTTTGGCGGCTGTTCAGGTTGGTGTGCATAAGCGTATTTTAGTTATGGATTTAAGTGGTAGCTCCGAGCGTTATGAAGAGGTGAATTCTCAAGATTGCGGCACTGATATTTCAAAACCTATTTACATGGTAAATCCTGTTATTATAGAAGAATCTGAAGAGTTGAATTCTTATGATGAGGGATGTCTTTCATTTCCTGATCAAAGAGCAACGGTAGTGCGTCCAAAGGAGGTAAGGGTAAAATATCTTGATTATCAAGGCAATGCTCGGGAGTTGTTGTGTGATGATCTTTTGGCTACTTGTGTCCAGCATGAGATAGATCATTTAGACGGTGTTGTATTTGTTGATCATGTATCTAAGTTGAAAAGAGATTTTATAATGCGTAAGGTAAGTAAGCTTAAAAAAATACTTTTTTCAAGGAAGACTTTATGAAAATAGTCTTTATGGGGACACCGGAGTTTTCAGTTGCGGCTCTTGATGGTTTAGTTAGTGCCGGGCATGAGATAGTAGCTGTTTATACTCAACCACCAAGACCTTCCGGGCGTGGTCAAAAAGAGCGTAAAACTCCGGTACATATGGCAGCTACCAGATACGGATTGATTGTAAAAACTCCAAAAACTTTGAAAAACGAATCTGAGTTTAAAGAATTTACCGCTTTTGATGCTGATATGGTAATTGTTGTGGCTTATGGTTTGATATTACCTAAAAATATATTAGAAATATGCCCTTGTATTAATATACATGCTTCAATATTGCCTAGATGGAGAGGTGCAGCGCCAATTCAAAGAGCTATTTTAGCAGGTGATATGGCAAGTGGGGTTACTATTATGCATATGGATGAAGGCTTGGATACCGGAGATGTTTTGTTATATGAAACCGTACCGATAAATAATGACTTAACTGCCGGAGATTTGCATGATATTTTAAGCGTGATGGGAAAAAGATTAATATTACAATATATTGAAACTAAAGATTCTATTGATCCTATCAAACAAAGCGGTGAGGAAACTTACGCAAATAAAATTGACAAAGCGGAGGCGAAAATTAATTTTGAGAATACGGTTTCTCAGATTAGTAGGCAAATTAGGGCTTTTAATCCTTATCCTGGAGCGTATTTTTTCTTAAACGGAGAAAAAGTAAAAATTCTTACAGCTGATACTGAGCAAAGATCACATGATTATATTGCCGGCAAGATAATAGATGACAAGTTGTCCATATCTTGTCTGGATGGAGTTGTTTATCCCAAAATCATACAAAGGGAAGGTAAAAAGGCAATGCATGTACTTGATATGCTAAGAGGGTTGCCTGATTCTAAGGATGCTATAGTTAGCTAATGCCTGCATTTTTCGCGCGCTTGGTTATGGAGCTGTTTGATATATTAATATTTTCTTAACTATTTTATGTAATATTAGTACTACAGTCGGTGGTTAGTTAACTTTTAATTTATAATGTAAGGTTGAAAAGAATTTATATGCCGGAAAATACGTGGAATCAGTATGTAAATAATTTTTATCTGATGTTAAATACTGATTTAAAGCATATAATGTCATCAAACTTTAAATCTAGCTGTAAAAATGCCGATAATGATATGAATAATCTGCTGTTTGCTATAAAAGAATACGAAGCAGAATCTATAAAGTGCGAAAGAGTGTTTTTAAAAAAGGCGTTACTTGAAGAAATAGGTAAATTAAAAAATTATGATCAAGAATAGCGCGCGCTATTATATGAATTTATGATTGTTTTTAAATTTTCGCAAATATTATGACCTACTATATCCATATCGTATGTTTTTACAGTAGATTTTGCGTTTTTAGCTAGTAATGCGGCATGTTGTTCATTTTTAATTAGTTCTATTAAGGCGTCAGCTAGTTTATTAGGGTTCTCTTTTTCAACAATTAGGGCGTCAAAGTTATGGGTGGCTATTTCACTTGGCCCTTCGCAATTTGTAGTAATAACCGGCTTCCCATGAATAAATGCTTCCAGTAATATAATGCCAAATGGTTCATGTATTGAAGGAAGTACGAATATGTCTATTGAATCGAAAAAATCTTTTTTATTACCTATCCAACCAGTAAATTCCAATTTATCATTTATATCGAGATTTTTAGATAGTTCGATTAATAGCTTTTCTTCTTCTCCGGAGCCGCCTATTACAGCTTTAAAATCAATATGTTTTTTTTTCAAAATAGCCAGAGATTTAAGATAGTTCTCAAATCCTTTCTTTTTTACAAATCTACCCATCGTACCAATTACAGGAGGTTTGTGGTAAGCAATTTCCTTGTTTTGTAAACTTACTTCTTTAATCATGTTAGGTATTATAAATATAGTTTCTTCTTTTTGGCCTAACTTAATTAATTCTTTTTTAAGATCTAATGTGGTTGCAAACATTGCATCAAATCCGATCTGTTTATATAATTTGTAGTTATGTGTAACTCCTATAATAGGGCAGTTAACAGATTTTGCAGAATCTTTTAAAAGACTGGCAGCGCGATTGCCATGAGCAATTATAATATCCGCATTACATTGCCGTAATATTTTTTTTAGATAACTTTTGGCACAGGCGTCCCACGGACCTAAATTGTTAACATTTAAGATATTTATACCAGAGCCAATCAGGTGTGATTTTATTTGTGCCTTAGGATGAATTATAACGGATACTTTATGTCCTTGAGCTACGATAGCTTCTGAATAGTCAATGAATG
>JBIKME010000154.1:0-3504 GCA_044359415.1 Rickettsiales bacterium
CCGTAGCAGATCCTTTGATTGAATTATAATCTCCCAGTACAGAAATTTGTATAGCGGTAGAAACTCCTTCTCTTGCGGTAATATCAACTGAATTTACTTGATTTGTATCTGAAAAACTTAATGCGCCATTTCCGATTATAGTAATTGCATTTTCGGAAGAATTAACCCCAAAACCCGGAGATAACGTAGCAGATGCGTTATTTAATGTACGAAAAAATTGATTTGTAGTATTTTCTTCTGATGATCCAGTACATGTAATAACCGAATCTACAGCAGTACATGCTGCATAAGATATCCTGCCGTAAGAACCAACAACAGTACCGACTAAAGCGGTTGTCACCAACATTGACTTTCTTTTCATAGCTACCTACTACCTATAGTTGCAAAAATACATATACTATATTAACTATTTATATAGCAAATGCTATTTATTAACTATTAAAAGTTGCAGAAGCTCTCTTAAGTAAAATTTTACATTGCCAAATCATTTAAATTATTCCACGCTTTTTCATAATGCACAGGACTTTTGGCTAAAGCCTCACTTAAGTAGGATTTAGCAAGTTCTTTATCTTTGGAAAGCTTGGCGTAAAAACCAAGATTATTTAATATTTCAGATTCCGCAAGATATTTTCTTAAAATATCAGCCGAGGTATCCATATCACCTGCCATACCGTATATTAAAGCAAGATTATATTCTATCTTCTTAAATTTTTCGGTTTCATGCTGTAAAACATTAGATAGCGACTCTTCAATCACTTTTTTACCCTCATCATGAAGACCGCTAAATGCAAGTGATAATCCTAAATTATTTGCAATAACCGGATTATTTTCACTTACTTGCATGGCTAATTCATAATATTCAACAGCTTCAGCTAACTCGCCTTTTAATGCATATATAACTCCTAAAGCATTTATCGTGCGCCATTTAGTAGCATCTGCGGCAAGCACCTTATTTAACAACACTGCGGCTGCTGAAAAATCACCCTGACTGACAAAACACAGAGCTTTACCCTCAATAGCCTGTAAATAATCTGAATTTATATTAATTATCTTATCATAAATTTCTATAGCTTCATTTACATCATTAGAAAGTCTTAGCGATTCGGCATAAATAAATAATGTTTCCTGGCTATATTTGTCAGCATCTTGTATATTTTTAAAAGCTTCGGCGGCTTTGGCATATTCTGCGATATGATAGTAATTCTCAGCATCTTGTATATCCTGACTTTTAGTAAATTTATTTTTAACAACATCATTTTGCTCAATTTGAGTTGTTGAGCATCCGACAATAACAAGCAACAGAATAATTTTAAAAAACTTATGCATGTAATTTTCTGTTTAATATTAATGAGCTTAGTTTTCAATTAATCAAAATATATAGGGTAATTATATTCACCGCTATCTGGCTGCTTAGCAGCCTTAGGTAAACGCTTATTACTATTCATATAGTAATATCCGCTATTGTCGGCATCCGGATCATATGTCGGATAATTATTTTCATAATTACTATCATTATCTTGCGGGTAGGACTCCACCCCGACATTTGGCGCAGACTTTTCTTGAGGAGTGTTATGTTGACGTACAGGATATACGTAATCACTATCATTATCCTGAGGATAATTATGACCGTATCCTTTATTTAAAGATTTTTCTTTTACATTCGAGCGCCACTCCTGAGCCAAGCTCTCAGAATCATATTTTGATTTTTCAAATGAATTTTTTGAATTAGCGCATGACAAGACAAAAACCATACAAACAACAAGCAGCAGAATTTTATCGAATATTTTCATAAATTTTACCAACAAACTAACTAATGACTACAACCTGAAAAGAGCTTGGATTAACGCCAGCGCAAATATTCTACTATACTAATACAATAAAACACTTTCGGATACATAGACTATATTCGCCAAAAGTAAAGAATTTTACATTTCTTTGTCAAAAAAAGCTAATTTATGTATGTATTTTAATATTAAATTGTAAATAAAGATTACATATAATAAAAAATAACTCTAAGTTATCCTTTTATTAACTTAAAATTCGTTATTAATATTTCAAGATAGCAATTCTTTTAACTGACCTGGTAAATTATTCGCCCACACTGTTATTGAACCTGCTCCCATGCATAACACCAGATCCCCGGATTTGGCAACAGCAGATATGATCTTTGGTAAATCCTGTTCAAAAGCAAGACAACTAACGTCACAATGGCCGTTTTCTTTTATTTTCATTACCATGCTTTCCTTATCTATACCTGCTATGGGATCCTCCCCTGCAGAATATATATCAGCTATCAATATTTTATCAGCCGGCTGTAAACAATCACAAAAATCAGTAAATAAATCATTAACTCTGGTATATCTATGTGGCTGCACTACTGCTATTACCTTACCTTTTGTTTCCTTAACATAATTCTTAGCGGTATTTAAAGTTACTGATATTTCTTTAGGATGATGGGCATAATCATCAATTACCGTTATACCAGATACCTCGCCTGTTTTTGTAAATCTTCTCTTAACACCCTGAAACCCGGCAAATCCATTTATAATAGTATCCTGCGCAAACCCCAACTCGGCGGCTACAGCTATTGCCGCCAATGAATTTAATACATTATGCGCGCCGGGCATAGGTAAGGAGATGTTTTCTAACTTATACGGACCATATTTAACATTTTTAGAAATCACTACATCAAACTTGCTTTCTCTAGGAAGAATGCGGATATTCTCCGCTCTCACATCAGCATCTGAATTGACGGCATAAGTTATAATATTACGGTTGTGAACTCTGGATATTATCTCACATACTACGGGATGATCTTTACATAAAACAGCAAAACCAGTTTCAGATATCTTATTAATAAACTCAAGGAAGGAATCTTTCAGTACATCAAAAGTTCCATAATTTTCCATATGTTCCGGATCAATATTTGTAACTATAGCTATATTTGTTGGCAAATTTAAAAACGATCTGTCTGACTCATCTGCTTCAGCAATTAACCAATCACCTCTTCCCATCTTGGCATTTGTTCCGTAACTATTAATGACGCCGCCATTTATTACAGTCGGGTCTTGCTTTGCAGCTTCAAACAAAGAGCCTACCAAAGATGTGGTGGTAGTTTTCCCATGAGTACCGGCAACAGATACAGTTTTCTTTAAACTCATCAGCCAAGCTAGCATCTCAGAACGATGGATGACTAATATTTTTTTGTCTTTACAAGCCATGATTTCAGGATTGCTGTCCTTTATTGCTGTAGACTTGACCACGACGGCAACATTATTTACATTTTCCTCTTTCTGGCCTACTATTACTTTAATGCCCAAATCCTGTAGCCGTTTAACATTAGGATTTAAAGACACATCCGAGCCCTGAACAGCATATCCCATGTGGTGAAGAATCTCGGCAATGCCACTCATACCTATGCCACCAATGCCTATAAAATGAATTATTCCCCTGTCAAATATATCTTTTACTATTTCTTGCTTACTTTGCATTACTGACTCACAA
>JBIKME010000155.1:0-3468 GCA_044359415.1 Rickettsiales bacterium
ACGGCATATTGCTGGAAACAGGATTTGATGATATTACTCCTAACATACCAAAAGATATAAGCTCCTGGGCATATGATTTTGCTGCGGATAAGGTGGAAGTGATTGATAACCGCGCAGGTAGTGTGCTGTGTTATCATCCCGGCTATACGCTTGTTGAGAAATTACAGGCCATATCTACGAAATATCGTAAACAACAGGAAAACGGTGAATTCTCAAAAAATTTCATGCGCCATTATTACGATATTTATGCATTGCTAAATGTACATGATGTACAGGAATTTATCGGTACGGCAGAATATAAGAAACATAAGGAAAAACGTTTTCCGAAAGCAGATAATCTGGTTATCTCTGAAAATGAAGCATTCTTATTAAGTGATCCGGAGATAAGAAAAATATACAAACAAGCCTATAACGAAACTCCACGGCTTTATTATAGAGAACAGCCTTCCTTTGACGAAATTCTTAGTCGGATTAGCCGTTGGGCAGATAGGCTTTAACTTTGTTTACCAGAGAAACCAAGTAACTGACGCTGTTCCTGCCAACTATCCGGAATGTTCAGTCTAGAACATGAATTTACCAAGCTTCCAGATTATGTACATACATTCAAAATCGGCGATTATATACCATTTGCCGGTGAACGGTTTCCTGTATATCTTGCCTTCCACCACGGGACCGAGCATCTGAAACATGTACTTATAAAACTCTGTAACTCCAGAAATTCCAAACCTTTTATTCTTATTACATCCACATTACGTAAAGTAGACAACGATACTGCAGCACTCATGGAAAAGGTTTGTGCTACTTTACTGTGCCTGAACGATATATTGCACCGGACGATAGACGGGAAAATTGGTCTGAACCTACCAGCAGAAGAGTTCCTGGAAGTTTTCCGCAACAAAGTAACAAAAAAAACAGCAGAACCAAAACCTGGTCGATTAGTAAGTGTGCGCTTTTTTAGCATATAATATCATCAAATCAGGAATTGTATTCCATAATAGGCAAAATCAGGAAATAAGCAAGTATTTTAATAAATAAGGAATCAGATTCCTTATTTGCCAGAAAATAACATGTTCTTTACTTTGGATGCTATAAAGGTTTTATAATAATTGCAGGCTTTCATTGGTAATCGTCCGGTGAAGTCTCTCTTCTAGTGATTTTTTTTGGTAATGACAAAAAAAGAGGCGTACTAGGTGCCAGCCCGACGAGCTATGTTAGAATTACCGTATCAGCCTTAGGTTCAGTGGAATCAAGGGCATATGAGTTATTTGAGAGTTCGAAAAACGAACAAAAACGCACATTGATAAATTTCATCCTGCATTCCCATTTATTAATCTGTGCCGGATCTTAATATATCTAAATATCTTGTATATTCAAACACGCGATCACGTTTGCTGCCGGTTACTTCCCTCACAATATCTAGCTTTTTTAGATGATCCAGTGAAGCGGTGGCCGTAGGTTGTGATATATCAAGTGCCTCTGCTAGCTTCGGAATGCGACATTTACCTTTTGTCTGCAAATACCCATAAACCTTCATTTATCCTGCAAAAACAACTATCATTTTATGTGGTTAGGCTCAGCATATGAGGTAAAGTTCCCTAAAGCTATACAATGCCTGACAAAGGATAAAGATCAGTTATTCCAATTTTATAACTTCCCTGCTGAGCATTGGTGTCATATCAGAACTACCAATCCTATAGAATCTACCTTTGCCACTGTTAGACACAGGACTAAAAAATCTAAAAATTGTTTTTCCAGGCAAACAATTTTAGCATCTGTATTTAAATTATTTATTGAAGCTAAAAAAAGATGGAAGCCACTTAAAGGCAAAAATAGAATTGCTGAAATTATTGCACTTAATGTTTTTGTTGATGGAATCAATCAAAATCAGTTGACTATTTTAAATGACAAAGATAATCATGATAAACAGAATCTCGCCGCCTAATTATTTTCGGCCATACACAAAATTCTACCATAGCTCTTGCTTGATATCAGTAGATCTAGTTTTTACTATTGCCCAAAGAAGCCTTTGATGATAGCAAAATCATCAATTTGATTAGCGAAATAAACCAGCGTTTTCCTTATTATGGCTATCGAAAAATTCATTGGCATTTAACAACTATAGAGCTGATTTTAATCAATAGCAAAAAGGTACAAAGGCTAATGAAGATATCTGGGATCAAATCGATATTTCCTGGGCCGAGAACTTCGATTGCAGGTTGTGAAGCAATCGTCTTTCCTTATCTATTGAAAGATTTAGAAATCAATAGAGCTAACCAAGTTTGGGCAGTGGATATAACCTATATAAAACTTCCAGTTGGTATGGTTTATCTATTTGCTTTGATTGATTAGCGCAGCAGGTTTATCGTTGCCCATAAGTTAGTTAATACAATGGAGGCAATTCATGCGATTGAAACAATAGAAGCCGCCCTGGTCTGCGCTAAGCCTGAGATTTGTAATGCTGATCAAGGTAGTCAGTTTACTGGCAGTTTATGGATTAATAAATTAAATGAATATAATATTAGAATTAGTCATGATGGAGTTGGTAGATGCATTGATAATATTAGGATTGAAAGATTTTGGCGAACGATAAAATATGAGGATATTTTTATTCAATCTTACACTAGTTTAGTTGCTGCAAGGCAAGGCATCAAAGCTTTTATTGAGCATTATAATTATCATAGACCACATCAAGCTTTAGGATATAAAACTCCATCTGAGTTGTATTTTGAAAAGGCTGGTTAAAAAGGGGCTTCATTGCCAGCCCCTGCGGCTACGCCGCTACCCCAGCTAGGATATTTGGAGAACAAAAATGGATAGTTGATTTTACCAAAAATTATAGTACAATAACAACTGCAGTACAGGCTGGGAAGCCGATGACTGCGCAACAAAAATGGCGATATCAATTATAAAAATATCGCTTATTTTTAACACCTAGGAACTAACTTTGTCTCTTATACAAAGCACTTTTCTGTTCTAATGATGAGGGTCACTTCACTTCAAACTTTGAACCTTTTATTTCTACATCTTCAACCGTTTGTATGTCAATGTCATTTCCAGCAAAAACAACTGATGCTTGCTGAGTTACAGAAGAAACTTTACTTTTAGACCCCGCCACTTCTCCGTATATAGTATGACCAATTTACATCACTAAGAGCCGCTTAAAAGCCTGAAAAGCCCAAGGATATATTTCCACGAAATTCGTCAACAGATGCGACAGAGCCATTTAATTTCCATTGAATAAGTACCATTAATCATTTTGAATTATTTCCTCTGCAAAAAGTATAGCTTTACTTTTATCCTCTATAAAACCAGATAATTGTTGCTCAGTAATATCAACAACTTTTTCATACATTGCAGCCCCACCCATTATAACAGCCATTTTTATAGATTTATTTTCTCTATAAATTCTAAATTTCCAAGGCTCAGACAATAGTTCATTTTTGTTACTCATTGATAATGTCCTATTTT
>JBIKME010000157.1:0-3461 GCA_044359415.1 Rickettsiales bacterium
GTTTGCGCTACTTACAAAACGATCACGGTTTTTGTCGAAATTGCGGTTAAACCAGCCAAAAAATCCTTTTTTTGCTTCCCAGTTTCCTTTGTGTCCTTTGTTAACAGGCTTTAAAATAGTTGCGCATAATGAAGGAGATAATATCATCGCTACAAAAACCGAAAGAGTCATGGCGGAAACTATGGTTACTGAGAACTGTCTGTAAATAGCTCCGGCAGAGCCATCGAAAAACGCCATGGGGACAAATACCGCAGATAAAACAAGAGCAATTCCAACAAGAGCACTTGTAATCTGAGACATTGATTTACGTGTTGCCTCTTTTGGAGATAATCCTTCTTCGCTCATAATGCGCTCAACATTTTCTACAACCACAATGGCGTCATCAACCAAAAGTCCAATTGCTAGAACCATAGCAAACATTGTAAGTACATTTATAGAAAAGCCAAACGCAGATAAAATTGCAAATGTTCCAAGTAAAACAACTGGTACAGCCATAGCTGGAATTAATGTTGCCCGAAAATTCTGTAGAAAAAGATACATAACCAGAAAAACTAAAATGATAGCTTCGATTAATGTTGTGACTACACCTTTAATAGATAATTTTACAAACGGTGTGGAGTCATATGGGTATATTATTTTTACCTTATCAGGAAGATCTTTTGAAAGTTCCGATATCCTGTTTTTTACTGCTTCAGCAGTTTCTAATGCGTTTGCCCCAGTAGCAAGACTTACGGCAATACCGGCGGCAGGCTGTCTTTTATAACGCACAATTCTAGCGTATACTTGTGAACCAAGTTCAACGCGGGCAACATCATCAAGACGCACCTGTGAGCCATCAGTATTAACCCTTAATATTATTCTCTTAAAATCATCAACTGTTTGCAGCCGCGATTGAGCGGTTATCGTTGCGTTTATCTGCTGCCCTTCGACCGCAGGCATGCCGCCTAGCTGTCCGGCGGAGATATCAATATTTTGTGTTTTAATCGCATCTTGTACCTCAGTAACAGTCATTTTATAGCTTAACAGCTTATTAGGATTGAGCCATATACGCATTGAATTAGGTTCGCCGAAAACGGTAACATTACCAACTCCGTTAATACGGGAAATTGCGTCCTGTACATTTGATGATAGCATGTCACCAAGTTCCTGTTGGCTGATACTTCCGTCTTCGGAATAAAAGCCGGCTACAAGCAAAAAACTACCGTTTGCTTTCGTAACGGTTACCCCTTGTGTTTGAACTTCTTGTGGTAATAAAGGAAGCGCTGCTTGAACTTTATTCTGCACTTGAACTTGCGCAATGTCTGGATCGGCATCTGGTTCAAAAGTTACAGTTATTGAAGCATTACCGGATGAATCGCTGCTTGCCTTAAAGTAGCGAATATAATCAATACCAGATAGTTTTTGTTCTATTACTTGGGTTACGCTATTTTCAAGCGTTTCGGCTGAAGCGCCAGGATATCTGGCGTTTATTGAAACCGATGGCGGAGCTATATCCGGATATTGCTCAATTGGTAGACGAAATATAGCTAAAATTCCCGCTAATATTATTATGATAGCTAAAACCCAGGCAAAAACCGGGCGATCTATAAAAAATCCTGACATAATTTATTTATTACTCTTTTGTCATTGTTTGCGACTTTTTGTTGTCGCTATCTTTAAATAAAGGAGAGATTTTCATTCCGTCTTTAAGCTTAATAAAACCTTCCGTAACGACAACATCACCTTCGTTTAGACCTGATGTTACTACCCAATTACCATCCAGAGATTTTTTTGCAGTAATAATAACCGGATTAATTGTCATGTCCTTATTCATTTTCCATGCCGTTAAATTTCCATCCGGACTTCTTTGCGTAATTCTTTGGGGAATAAGTATTGAATCGGGATACTCAATTTGCAAGCGTGCTTTAATAAATAACCCGGGCATTAATATATCATCAGGGTTTGGAAACAGGGCTCTAAGTTGGACTGAACCTGTCGTTTGGTCAACATTAACCTCGTGAAATTGTAATTTACCTTCATAACCATATTGATTAGTTTCATTGTCTCCTAAAAAAAGATCCACCTTAATAGTATTTAAATCGTCAAGTTTACCTCGTAACTGCATAAGCTCGGTACTTGACTGAGTCATATCTACATAGATCGGTTCAAGCAATGTTATGGTTGCAAGTTGTTGAGTCTGACCTGCTGTTACAAGAGCTCCTTTAGTAACTGATGATTTACCTATGCGACCGGAAATAGGGGCATATACCTTAGTATAATTAACATTAATTTTAGCAGTTGCAACAGATGCTTCTGCAATTGCGACATCGGCTTCAGCCTGGGCCAGATTAGCTTGAATATCATCATATTCTTGCTTGCTTATTGCATCTATTCTTACTAGTTCTTCAAAGCGCTTACTTTTTAGTTTAATTGATTTGACATTAGCCATAGCTTTCTTTAGGTCAGCTTGCTTACTATTAAGCTCAGCCTGATAAAGTGATGGGTCGATTTGATATAGCTGATCACCTTCTTTAACGTACCCACCTTCGTTAAACAGACGTTCGGTGATAATACCACTTACCTGCGGACGAATTTCCGCAACCTTATAAGCTACAGTCCTGCCAGGTAACTCTTCGTAAACTATGGAATGCTGTTTTTTTAGAGTTAAAACCGATAACTCAACAACAGGATGTTCAGTTGTAGAGTTATTAGAAGTAACAGAATCACCGCCGCTTATTAACAGGTAAATGCCGATACCAAGAGTAAGTATAGCTATAACAATAATAGTATGTTTTTTTATCATTTTATCTTATTATTTATTCTGGACAAAGCCTTTGCCTTAGTTATAATATTATTTATACATTCATGCATGTATGTTGTCAAACAATATATCCGGTGTAAAAATGGCCCGTAAAACCAAAGAAGATGCCGAAGAAACCAGGGACTCAATTCTGGAAGCCGCTACCAGAGTTTTTATTGAAAACGGTTTTTCAAATGCATCTTTAGAACAAATAGCAGTAAAAGCAGGTGTTACTCGCGGAGCAATATATTGGCATTTTAAAAATAAGATGGATATTTTTCAGGCGCTTCATGATCAGCTATACACCCCATTTTCCGAAATGATAGTAAAAGATTTGGAAGAAGATAATAACATGCCTTTAAAACAGCTTGAGGAGCTTTGTATTAAGTTATTTATTGACCTTGAAAGAATACCCCAGCGAAAGCGAATTTTAACCATTTTTTTTCTAAAATGTGATTACTCAGGTCAAATGCAAAAATTATTAGAGTGTCAGAATATGCGCAAAAAAGACAGTATGAATTTATTTGCGAAATATTTTGAAAGAGCTAAGGAAAAGGGGCATATAGCAAAAGACGCAGACTCGTACATACTTACTGTTTCGTTAGTTTGTTATATAACTGGCATAGCTTATGAATTCTTACGAAATCCGACAATGATAGAAATAGAAAAAGAAATTCCTAAA
>JBIKME010000158.1:0-3394 GCA_044359415.1 Rickettsiales bacterium
AGCAAATCAAATCATTGCCACTTCATTCTCGGGATTTTTAGCTCACTTCAGAAGGGCTAATGTTGATATCAAGATGGGATTAGTAATTATTGCAGGCGGTTTTGTAGGCTCCTCCATCGGTGTTGGCATCTTTGCATTACTGACAAAAATTGGCCAAATTGATTTGGCCATCTCTTTAAGCTACGTATTCTTTTTAGGCACAATCGGTGTATTAATGGCTATTGAAAGTTTTAAAGTCATTATTGCAAAAAGAAAAGGGCGTAGTATTTTACCTAAAAAAAAGGAGCTTTGGTTAAATCACTTCCATCTCCCATTCGTAATGGAATTCCCCAGATCCGGTATAAAATTAAGTGTTATCTTACCTATCTCAATAGGCCTATTTACAGGCATATTAGTATCTCTTATGGGTATTGGCGGCGGCTTTATAATGATTCCAGCCATGATATATCTTCTTGGCATGCCTACATCAGTAGTGATTGGCACATCATTATTTCAGATTGTATTCATAACTGCCAATGTAACTATTTTACAAGCCATAACCACCAATACAGTTGACGTTGTACTTGCTATGTTAATGTTAACAAGTTCTGTCATAGGAGCTCAATTCGGCACAAGATTAGGTATTAAGATGCCTGCTGAGCAATTAAGGGCAATGCTTGCCGTTATGGTGCTGGCTGTGGTAGTAAAATTAGCTTTAGGTCTTATTATTACACCGGATAATCCTTTTACTATGGTAATGTTAGAAAAATGATTATTGATAATTTACATAATTCTAGAATTTTACATACGATTTTCTTTTGTATAATCACATTATTTTTATTACCACAAGATGTAAGAGCAAGGCCTTTAATAGCTGATTTATCTCTTAGACAAATAGAAATTGATTCCGGCTTTTCCGGAACTGAGATATTATTATTTGGTGCCAGAAATGATGCAGGCGACATCGTAGTCGTAGTAAGAGGTCCGGAACTGTCTTATATAGTTAGAAAAAAGGAAAGAGTATCAGGAATATGGGTAAATAAGAAACAGGCTATATTTAATAACATCAACGGTTACTATAATGTATCCTCAAATCGCCCTTTAGCAGAATTAAGAAATGACAGCCTTTTGGCTGATCTTGATATCGGAATAAACAACATTACCCTACCTATAAAAACAGAAGAGTCAGTTGATAAGGAAGAGTTTAACAAAGCCTTTCTTGATAAACAAGAGGCACAGGAATTATATTTTCCAATAGTAGGAGAGGTATTATTTATAGGTGATGTTTTATTTAGAACAATCATTAAATTTCCTGAAAATATACCAAGGGGAGTATATACTGCAGAGGTATATCTATTTAGTGATGGGCAGCTAAGTGGTGTCCAATCAACTCCTTTGATAGTAAAAAAAAGAGGCTTTGATGCATTTATATATGATTTTTCATATAATCATCCTACTATTTATGGTATAATGTCAGTCATGATTGCTTTAGCTGCAGGGTGGATTGCAGGGATTATATTTAGGAAGGTATAATGGTAATTTCAAAAATAAAGACCGTTACTAAGAAAGCTAATTATCTTGTTTGCGTAAATAGAGAAAAATACTCTGAAGTTGCATTACATTTTGCTGCTAAATTAGCAAAAAACAATGATGGCTCGGTAATAATTCTTCATGTTATAGAGCCTCACGATTATCAAAGCTTTGGCGGAGTCGCCGAAACAATACGTGCGGAAACAATTCAGGAAGCCGAAAATTTACTGGCAAGTCATGCTACTAAAGTCAATAAGTGGACTAACATAACACCGGTGCTTATTGTAAAGGAAGGCCTTATTGAAAATGAGATTATATCTTTAGTAACAAATGACCCCAGTATCAATATGCTTATAGTAGGAGCCGCTTCTGCAACTTCAATAAAAAGCAAGATTTTACCACCTTTAGTATCATCACTGGGCAGTAAATTAGCAATACCTATGATGATTATCCCCGGTAATATGACTACCAAACAAATTGAGGATTTAACTTAGCCGCCTTACTTTACATAAAAATTAAATTTTAGATATATATGGCTAAAAACCTTCAGACCCCATCAATTGAACAAGCAGAGTCTTCAGTATTAAAGGTTCTCTCTAATAAAAAAGGGGCAAATGTCACCTTTAATAAGAATAGTTCTGTAACTTACACTCTGCATAATGAATCTTTATCTATATCTCAGCCATATCTAAAGCCAACTGATGGACAAATTGCGGCAATAAGAGGTATGGTTGACAGCGCCGCCCTGGAACTCAAATACCATAATAAGCATATTCATGCTAAATACGCACCGGATAAAGAGGATAATATCACTATCATATATAATGCCGCAGAAAGAGCCAGATTTGAATCAATAGGCTCCAATCAAATGCTAGGAATATCAAAAAACATTGATAAGAAAATAATTTATGAATTTTTACATCATGACTATGAAAATAATCAGAACGACCAAACCAAGGTCATTGAGGCCATTGCCACTACATTATATTTATTGCTAAGAAAAACATTAACTAATCAAGAACTACCTAACATCACCACAGGATTAATTAAAACCTGGGAAAAGTTAGTCAATAGTAAGCTACTCAAATATAAAGAAAGCCTATTGTTCAACATTCATAATCAGGAGGAATTCTCTAAATTACTCGTTAATCTAATGAATGACTTTGACTTAAACTTGAATCAGAAACATATAAATGACGATAAAGATGAAGTAAATAAAGAAAAAAACGAGATTAAAATAAATCACCAACCCCCGGAAGACATATCACTTTCTTCCAAGAAGATAGAACATAAAAAAACGCAGGAAACTTATTTTGCAGAGGATATCTTAGCCGTTGAATCGGAGTCCAATACAAATAAAGCCGATAATATTAGTCCTATACATGTATCATCTGCATTAAAAACTGATATTGAGTCCTATAAAATATATACCAGTGAATTTGATCAAATTATAAAAGCTGAGAGTTTCTATGATAAAAAAGAGTTGATATATTTGCGAAAACAATTAGATGATAAATTTGCGCAACTCAAATCTGTAAATCGTCGAAGTGCTAATCTTTTTCTAAGAAAATTATTATCTCATCACAGTAGATCATGGGACTATAACTTAGAATATGGCATATTAGATGGCAGAAAATTATCAACATTAATTGCTGATCCTAATTATTTAGAGTATTTTAAGCAAGAAAAGGAATCTGATAATAATAATACCATCGTTACTTTATTATTAGATAATTCAGGATCAATGAGAGGAAGGCCAATAACGGTAGCTGCAATGGGTGCTGAAATAATAGCAAAGACCTTAGAAGCTTGCGGTATAAAAGTTGAGATTTTAGGCTTTACCACAGCTCAGTGGAAAGGCGGGCAATCGCGAAAGAAATGGCAA
>JBIKME010000159.1:0-3361 GCA_044359415.1 Rickettsiales bacterium
ATGAAAAAGTTAATGGTCGTCACTGGCCTGAATTTTGTAGCATTATCCATTATATAGGACACAAAAACGCTCTTAAACCCGAGCTTACCGTAGAGGAAAATATAAATTTCTGGGTTAAATTAAGGAGATCAGAAGGCAGGCTTTCGGCCGCACTAAGGTTTTTTGATCTTGATCAGTATGCTAATATACAATGCAGTAAATTATCACAGGGGTGGCAAAAAAAAGTAGCTTTAGCTAAATTACTTGCCTGCTCATCGCAGATATGGCTACTAGATGAGCCCTACGCTCATCTGGACGAGGACTCCTCACTTAAGCTGACAAGCTTGATCAATACCAGAGTTGAGCAGGGTGGCTCAGTAATTCTCACCACTCACAAAAGCGCTAACATTGCAAATGCCGTTACAATAGATCTGGAGGATTTTGCATGTTAAAAAATATCTCTATTATTATCAAGCAAGATATAAAACTTGCCTTAAGGCAATCAAGCGGTGTAGTAAATACTCTTGGATTTTTTATAATATCATCTGCATTATTTGCTTTTGCCATGGGCCCTGATCCTGAAAATTTAAAAATAATCGGCTTATCCGTAATATGGGTGTGTGCTTTATTAGCTTCTCTTCTTTCTATAAAAAATATTTTTCAGCAGGATTATGAGGACGGCACTTTAGCGCAGATATATTTACAAGGCGTATTATTGGAATCACTGGTGATTGGCAAACTAATATCACATTGGCTGATAAGCGCATTACCGATTATTTTTATAACACCATTGATAGCCATATTATTTAATATTGAAGAAATGATAATAGCTTTACTATTATCATTGCTGGCAGGGACACCGACAATTTGCGTCATTGGGGCTTTTGGCTCCGGACTTACACTGGCAGTTAAAAACGGCACTATTTTAAGTGCCGTAATCATACTGCCTTTATATATACCTATTTTAATTTTCGGGGTAACCGCCGCTAACGGCAGTCTATCTATGTTATTTGCTATATTATTGCTATTAGTACCTATTTTTACATTTGCTACATCAAGCGCCCTTAAATATGCTTTGGAGGATTAAACATGAGTTGTATGATTTATTTAATAAGCCCTGAAAAAATTGATTTGGAAAAATTCAAGATTCTGTTGGAGGAGGCTTTATCAACCTTAAAAATAGCCGTATTTCAACTGAGGCTTAAAAATATTTCCAATACCGGCATTGCAGAGGCAGCACAAGAACTAATGCCTATATGTCATAAATACGGAGTTACATTTATTTTAAATGATAACGCCACGCTCGCAAAGCAGGTAAATGCTGATGGTGTGCATGTGGGAGAAGAAAAAGACGGTACATATCATGAAGCAAGAAAAATCATGGGTCAAAATAAAATAATAGGTGTAAGCTGTTACGGATCTATTGAAAGAGCTCTTGATTTTGCAGAAGCCGGAGCCGACTATGTAGCTTTCGGCGCATTTTATCCAACCACCACTAAAGAGCCAAAAGCACGTCCTTCTATTGATATATTGAACTGGTGGGCGACTAATTGTACGGTTCCATCTGTTGCCATAGGAGGTATAAACGAGAATAATTGTATGCCTATTGTTAAAGCCGGTGCCGATTTTATAGCCGTAGTATCTGCAGTTTGGAGCCATAAAAAAGGCCCTGGAGAAGCTATACGCGATTTATCGGCAAGTATCTCTGACTCACAGCTGTAAAAAAATATATAATTTTTATAAAATATAATCTTCCTCGGAAACCATCTCTCCTTTAAAGGATATACCCTTTTTATGTACCAATTCTTTATCACGGGATATAAGATGATGCCAGTCGTATAAATCCTTACCTTCATAAATTAGTCTATAGGCGCATGTATCTGGCATCCAATAGATCTTATCTATATTCTCAGGAGTGATTTTCCAGCAATCAGGTACATTAGTTACCCTATTATTATAATCGGTGCATTTACATGTATTAAGGTCCAGATATTTACAAGCCATATTACTAAGGACTATCTCACCTGTATCTTCATCTTCCAGTCTGATTAAACAACATAAACCACAGCCGTCACATAATGACTCCCACTCATCCGGGCTCATTTGTTGTAATGATTTTTCTTGCCAAAAACGTTTTTCCATAGAATTGAGTATATAATTAACTGTTGTTATTTGCAAAGTAAAAGCTTTTATCGTATAAAGCTTTTACTTTAATTTAGCTGGACTTAAAATATGAAAGAACAAATAGATAAAGCTTTAGCCGCAAATTCATGGCCGTTTATTGAAGCTGAAAAAATATTAAAACGTATAAACGGTAAAACCCCGGCTAAAGGTTACGTATTATTTGAAACAGGTTACGGACCATCAGGCCTTCCCCACATAGGAACTTTTGGTGAAGTTGCCAGAACAACAATGGTAAGGCGCGCTTTTGAGTTTATTGCGCCTGGTATACCGACAAAGTTATTTTGCGTATCAGACGATATGGACGGCCTTAGAAAGGTACCGGATAATTTACCTAATCAAGAAATGTTAAAGCTGCATCTTGGCAAACCTCTTACAGCGATTCCGGATCCATTTGCTACTCATGCCAGCTTTGGTGATCATATGAATAATCGTTTATGCAGTTTTTTGAATGAATTTGGTTTTGATTACGAATTTAAAAGTGCTACCAAGTTATATAAAGATGGTGTTTACGATAAAAAATTACTTGCTGTTTTAGAAAAATTTGATGCCATAATGAAAGTAATGTTACCTACATTAGGTGCTGAAAGACAAAAAACATATAGTCCTTTTATGCCAATATCACCTGCTACCGGTAATGTATTACAGGTACCCACACTTGATCGCAATACGGAAAAAGGAACTATAACATTTGAAGATGAAGATGGTAAAGTAAAGGAAATTTTAGTTACCGGTGGTAATTGTAAATTACAATGGAAACCTGACTTTGGTATGCGCTGGGCAGCTCTAAATGTTGATTTTGAAATGTATGGAAAAGATCATAACGCTAATGCGCGTATTTACAGTAATATATGCAATATATTAGGTGAAAAAGAGCCGGAGCAATTTATGTTTGAGTTGTTTTTAGATGAAAAAGGGGAAAAAATATCCAAATCAAAAGGCAACGGTATATCGATGGAGCAATGGCTGAGATACGCCCCTACCGAAAGCCTTGCTTTTTATATGTATCAAAGCCCGCGCAAGGCTAAAAAGCTATATTTTGATGTTATACCAAAAGCTATGGATGAGTATATAACCTTTTTGGAGAAGTTTCATTTACAAGAAGATGAAGAAAAATTTAAAAATCCGGTATGGCATATTCATAACGGCAATCCTCCTAAATTAGACTCAAGCCTTACATTTGCTCTGCTTTTGAACCTAG
>JBIKME010000010.1:0-12369 GCA_044359415.1 Rickettsiales bacterium
TTATTTTGTCTTGATATAGCACCCGGATAACCATGAACTACTCTGGTTTCCGCCAGGACATCATGTAATGATTGCTTACTCTTGGTAAAACCTATCATGAAATAACCTATAAACACAAACAGCATTGAGATAATAGATGATAAACACCTGCCAAAGGCAATCCTATAGTTTATTTTACTACCGTCATTCCGTATAACATGTATTGCCATTATTCTTTTGCCTAATGTTGCCTGCAGCGAAGATCCGGTACCTATGGTGTTGTATATTAAATAAACAGTTATATATAATAAAATTAGATCATCTTCTAATAAAAGTCCTGATACCTTAGCGATAATAAGCGCAATAAATAGAATAAACGTTAAATCAATTATATAGGCAATATACCTATTCCAGAATCCGGCTCTTATATCCAGCGGATTATCGTCAACTACTTTAGTATCTAAAATAATATCATGTAGTAGTCTTTTATCTTTAGTATAAAAAGACGTTAAAAATCCTGCGTTACATGTAAGTAAAGTAATAATCTGAAGAAAAAATCTTACAAAAGCTTCAGGATAAGTTATTTTTTTACCATCAGATCTAATAATACGCACAGATAGCATACGCATTGCAAAAGTAGCCTGCATATTAGAGCCGATTGTAAAGACTTCATATAGCAATAAGAATAAAAATATATTTAATAACGAATACTCAAATCCAGCAAAATATTGCGCGGCTACAACAACTGCGCTAACCATACAAACGTCTAATATAGCTGCAATATATCTAATCCAAAAACCGGAGTCACAAACTAACTTATCAAGTTGATAATTATTTTGTTTCTTAGATATAGATTTATTAGAATTATCTGTAGCTACTGCCTGATTATAACTCATACTGTAAATTTTCCACCCAAATACATTTGTAATATTTATGTACCTAAGATACACAACTCTCTAAGAAAAGCAATTATTATAGCAATATCAGAGTTTAATTTTCACAAGTTTAATTTTATCTTTATCTACGATAATTTTATTTTGTTTATATAATTTTCCTAATGTTTTTTTGTAAATAGTTTTACTAACACCAAATTTTTTAAATATAACATCGGCCGGAGATCTATCGGTAATATCAAGACTACCTGCATTATTTTCCATAAGTGATATTATTTTTAAGGCCGTTAAATCTACTGCCTCCAAACCTAATGGCTGTAATATTACATCTATTTTTTTATCATCCCTGATTTTTTTTATATACGCATGCTTAGTATCACCTAGATATAACTTGGACAATATGTCACTATTATGCACAACACCAAGATGAGTATTATTTATAATTACTTTATAACCTATATCACTTCTACTTGCTATTCGTATATCAACCTGTTGACCTTCAACAAACAAACCGTCTTCATCTTTATCTGTTAAAAATTTATCTAATTTACTACTTGCGGCAATCCTTCCTGTTATATCAACATATACATAAACGGTGTATTTTCTTCCCTGATGCATAGGAGTCAACTGCTCTTTAAAGGGAACTAATAAATCTTTAGCTATGTTCCAATCTAAAAAAGCTCCAAATATACCTGTTGAAACGACTTCTAAATGTGCCGTGCTGCCCACTTGAGCAAGTGGTATTTCAGTAGTAGCGATAATTCTATCTTCAGAATCAAGATATATAAAAACATCTATTCTATCACCTATATCGGTATCTTGCGGTATATAACGCTTTGGCAACAAGATTTCTTTATCACCTGCTTGTAGATACAGCCCAAAATCAACTTTTTTAACAACTTCCAACTGATTAATTTTACCAATTTCTAACATATATTCTCAAAATATAAATTTTTAACATTCTTCGTTACTATAAACATTACTATACATCAGAGAATAATAATTTGATTTTATTAAGTTCGATAGGTTTTAACAGATTTTCTTTTTTAATCTTCTACAAAGCATCTGCTCTTTAGAAGATTAATTCATAATAGCCAACTCTAACCAATAGCGCAAATACTTACTGATAAGCGGCAAGTAGCCCGTTACGTATCCAACGTGAAAACCAGAAAGATATTTTTTCTGTTATATTTTCGTTAAAATCTTGCAACGCATCTCCTATATTTACACCGCTAAATATTTTCGATAATAATTTATACTCTTCTTCTTCGAGTTCCATGCGCCACACCACATCATCATGTCTAAATATTGCCAGATAGCTTACTGATACTATCGGTGTATTAGGCGTTTTTTCTTCCATAACAGAACAATAATAACTATTAACAGGATAATCAAAACGAACAAGTTTAAGCGCCTTGCGTGGGTATAATACCGTTTCAACCAAAAGCTCCGGAGTCATATCAGAAATATGCTTCTGTTCAAGAGCTTCGGTTTCTTCAGGGTCTTTAAGCTGCGCTATCATCGTTTCTAAATAACAAATTTCCTGCGCAAAAATATCCTCAGGTAATTTTTTAGCTATAAAATCAGGCAATTTTATTGTGTAACGGGCAATATTAAAGTGATCAGGCTGCACTTCATTAACAAAACTCCACAATAGTCTACGAAATTTTTCTTTACCCAAGTAATAAAGAAGCACCGGATAATCTTCAGCTGTAATATCATATAATCTATATCTATAAGCATTTACATATACGCTTAATTGAGCACTGGGTAAAAATCCTTCTTTGCTAACAATCCATGAATCAGGGTCGCTATTGAATTTTTCTCCCATTGTTATAGCTTCCTGCATTAAACTCTGTATTGCAAGCAAGGATTTGCCATTATTAGAAACTTGCGGTATTTTTTTTGTATTTGCATTTTGCAAAGTATACTTACTGGTATAATTTTCTCGGTTACTTGCTATAGAACGAGCTTTTTCAAGCTCTGCATAAACTACAGGAAAATCTGGTATATTATCATCCCATTCAATCATGGTATTTGGTACCGTACCAGATTTACTTAATACGTATTCATATATATTCCACACTTCATCAATAACATGATTATCGTGCGTATCTATAATATGCGTACCTTTATTGCTATGGCCGGAAAGATGTATCTGTATAACTTTATCCAACGGCAAAGCATCAATATATAACTTAGGATCAAGCCGGTGATTATAACATGTTACATAAACATTGTTAACATCAAGTAATAGATTACAAGCTGACTCCTCTGCCATTCTCGCAATAAATTCAGCTTCCGGCATAGTAGAATATTTAAATTCAAGATAAGTCGAAGGATTTTCAAAAGCAATTGGGCGTTCAAGAAAGTCCTGCACCTGTTTTATACGACTAACAATATGCTTAAGGCTGGCTTCAGTATAAGGCACAGGAAGTAAGTCATGGGTATTTTTATGTGCAACTCCAGTCCAGCAAAGATGATCGGAAACCCAAGCAGGATTTACCCAATCTATAAGTGCTTTTAGTTTTGCTAAATACTCAAGGTTAAGAGGGTCCACAGTACCAATTGACATTGAAATACCATGCATAACTATAGGATAAAGTTCCTTTATTTTTGCCAAGTTACGCTTTGGCTTGCCATCTGTATCCATAAAATTTTCAGAAACAATCTCAAACCAATCTACAGAAGGATTATTATCAAAAATATACTGGTAATGCCTTGTGCGCAGTCCAAGACCAAAACCAAGTTTTGGATATGATGTTTTCATCAAAATTCTCTATTTGTGATAAAGGCGGAAAAAATATTTCCGCCTTTAAAATGAAAAAACTATTCAGAAGCTGCGCTGCTGTCATCAGTCGCGCATGAGCCCTTGCCTTGGCAAGAATTCTTTCCATCAGCGCCTTGTCCTTTACAAGAGTTTTTACCTTTGCAAGAGTGTTTTTCTTGACCTTCGGCAGTTTTACAACTTGCTTTTTCTACGTTAGCAGAATCTTTTCCATTGCAGCCAGATTTATCATGCTCTTCTGCAAAAGATGGATTAGCAGTAAATAGGCTGGCAGTAAATAATCCGGCCAAAGCTGCTACAGCAAGTTTTTTTCTAGTAGTCATTTATTTCTCCAAAATAAAATTGTTAAATATTCTGCAGAAAAACTGCGGTTTGCATGTTAATCTACATAACATAATTCGTTTCTAAATACTATTAAGTTACAATGCAAAATATATTTTTATTATTTTTTATCGCTATATACGACAAAGGTATGACTTACCCAAAATCATCGATATAAACATCACAAAAATTACAGGCAAAACATGCCATACAATTAATTGACCAGGATCATCACTTTCTTCTATGAGGCGCAATAGTATATATCCGGAGCTAGAAGCAGCTAGCCCTGCCATCGCTCCTGCCCAAGAGGAGTGTAAAGAGGCAGCTTTTTGCATTGTGTAGAAAATTATGCCACCTGGAATTAGACTATACATAACAACAAGTATAATACAATCATAGTGCTGCACGCGTAAACACTCTGTAAGTGACACGGTACCATTAGTAATAACACCGTATAACAACACAATAATCAAGAAAGAAAAAGCTATCAATGGTATAAAACGTATCCACGATTTTTGGTTTATATCAGGAAGCGCTAGCCAGGCTGAGGCACATATAGACAAAATCATCGTTATAAACATAATGATAATTTCAAAAAGGTAAGCAGGTCCGGTAATTTTCTCTGCTATATCAGGCCTAAACCCATAAAAAGTCAATAATGCTGAAAAATATACAATAATTGTCAGTATCCAAATCAAGATAACTTTATATGGTGCCGGAAAGGGTTTTCTGGCACCTTCTTGAGTTATATTTTTTATAAAATCTTCTGTCTTCATAATCATATCACCCCCTTTTTGCGCCATCTGGCAATCAATAACTTATAGGCTCGGTGGGCTGTAACCTTTACATTAGAAACACTCATATCCATTGATTTTGCTACTTGTTCCGCAGTATAACCATCTATTTTCATCATATAAACAATACGTCTTTGCGTTTTTGGCAGAACTGCAAATAATTCATTCAGTAATTCTTTTGATTTTGGTTCTTCCGTTATTTGTTTTGCCAACAATTCTTCAGCCTCAATAAAATCAATTTGTTTTAATTGTTTTTTGCGGTATTGGGAGCGTAAATAATCCTTTACTTTATAGTCTGCAATCGCAAACATCCAGCTTGTAAAGGGACGAGCAGTATTATATGTATGCCCCGCTCGGTGGATACCAAAAAGTATTTCCTGCAAAATATCTTCATTGTCTGAACTATCACCTATACGTTTAAAAATAAATCCACGTAATAAAGGGCTTATTTCCTTAAGTAGGTTTTCATAGGCAGAATTATTACCGTTTTGCGCAAGTTGCATTAACTGCACAAACTTAATCTCATTATCCTCATAACTTTTGTTGTAAAAAGTCATTCTCTACCTTTATTTTTCGATAATATCTATGGATCTTTATCCAAATCAAATGCGGGATTTATTTTAAAGATAGTTAACGTACTTTAAATTAAAACTTTTTACCAAAGATTTGTTGTGCCAAAATGCAAAAAATTAGCAGTACAACATATTTAGCTCGTTAATACATATAAATTCAAACTTGTTTTGAAGCTAATATTATTTGACATAAAAATAATATTTTTAATTACTACCACTTGATCGAGCTAAATTTATTACCATATAAATAATAGATCAACATGTAATTAATTAGGAAAAAGATGGATTTAAAGAAATTTACAGAAAAAGCGAGATCTATAATTCAAGCTGCTCAAAATTTTGCTGTTATATCAGAACACCAAAAATTTACCGCAGAGCATTTGTTAAGTGCTTTGTTGGACGATGACGGCAGATTAACATCGCAATTAATTTTATCTTGTGGTGCCGATCCTGTTAATATACGCAATGATTTAGAAATTGAACTTAAAAAAATGCCCAAAGTATCTGGAAACGGTGCGGGGCAAATATTTTTAGATACAAATCTTGCCAGAATATTTGATTCTGCAAATAAGATAGCATCTAAAAATAATGATAATTTTGTAACAGCCGATAGAATGCTGCAGGCTATCATTGAAATAGGCACAACTCCGGCAGCTAATATATTAAAAAACAATAATATTACTGCTCAAAAACTGCAGGCGGCAATTGAGGTTCTAAGAAAAGGTCGTGTGGCCGATTCTGAAAATGCAGAGGAAAATTTTGATGCATTAAATAAATACGCCGTTAACATGACTAAGCAAGCAAAGGAAGGAAAACTTGATCCTGTTATAGGCCGTGATGAAGAAATTCGCAGAACTATACAGGTTTTATCCCGCAGAACCAAAAATAATCCCGTTTTAATTGGTGAACCAGGTGTTGGTAAAACAGCAATATTAGAAGGATTAGCGCAGCGTATTGTAGCAGGAGATGTACCAGATAATATTAGAGGGGCTCAATTAATGGCTCTTGATTTAGGAGCATTAATAGCCGGAGCTAAATTTAGAGGTGAGTTTGAGGAGAGACTAAAGTCCGTACTAAACGAAATAAAAAAGCAAGATAATAACGTTATACTGTTTATAGATGAACTGCATACATTGGTTGGCGCCGGTGCATCAGAAGGTTCGATGGACGCGTCCAATTTGTTAAAACCAGCCTTAGCAAGAGGTGAATTGCATTGTGTAGGTGCTACAACGTTAAGTGAATATCGCAAATATATTGAAAAAGACGCCGCTCTTGCAAGACGTTTTCAATCTGTTTATGTTTCCGAACCTACAGTTCAAGATACAATTTCCATATTACGCGGCATTAAAGAAAAATATGAATTACATCATGGAATAAGAATTGCCGATACTGCTTTAGTTGCAGCAGCTACATTATCTAACAGATATATAACAGATAGATTTTTGCCAGATAAAGCAATAGATTTGGTGGATGAGGCCGCAAGCCGTTTGCGTATGGAAGTAAATAGTAAACCAGAAGAAATTGATGAGTTAGATCGTAAAATAGTCCAGCTTAAAATAGAGCAGTCGGCTTTGCAAAAAGAAAAGGATCAACCTTCAAGGGATAGACTTGTAAAACTGGAGGAAGAATTAGAAGATTTAGAAAAAAAACAATCTGATTTGAACGATGTTTGGCAATCTGAAAAAATGAAAATTAAGTCAGTCAGTAAATTAAAAGAAGAAATTGATAGTGCCCGATCCGAGCTTGAATTAACTCAACGCGATTCTAATTTAGCAAGAGCGGGAGAGTTAAAATATGGTGTTATACCGGAGTTAGAAAAAAAATTAGCAATAGCCGAAAAAGAACAAAATAAAACCTCTATCAAAGAGGCTATAACAGAAGATGATATTGCAGCTATAGTTTCCCGCTGGACAGGAATTCCTATTGATAAAATGCTCGCAGGTGAGCGTGATAAATTGCTAAAAATGGAAGAAAAGATAGGTCAAATGGTCGTTGGTCAAGATGATGCCCTCAAAGCAGTAAGTGATGCAGTCAGACGTTCAAGAGCTGGTTTACAAGATCAAAATAAACCGCTTGGATCATTCTTGTTTTTAGGCCCAACAGGGGTTGGCAAAACAGAGCTTACAAAGGCTCTTTCGCAATTTTTATTTGATGATAAACAAGCTCTTCTTAGAATTGATATGTCCGAATATATGGAAAAACATTCAGTTGCAAGATTAATAGGCTCGCCTCCTGGATATGTCGGTTACGACGAAGGAGGTTATTTGACAGAAGCTGTTCGTCGCAGGCCATATCAGGTAATATTATTTGATGAGGTAGAAAAGGCTCATCCAGACGTATTTAATCTATTATTGCAGGTTCTGGATGACGGACGTCTAACAGATAACCATGGTAACGTAGTTGATTTTAAAAATACTATTATTATCTTAACATCTAATTTAGGTGCACAAATTTTAACTGATTTAGACGAAAATCAGGATTCAAGCGCTGTCAAAGATCAGGTTATGAATATTGTAAAGAATTCTTTCCGTCCTGAGTTTTTAAACAGGCTTGATGAAATAGTTTTATTTCATCGTTTATCTCGCAAACACATGGATGCTATTGTCAAAATTCAAATCAAGACTTTAGTAAAATTATTAGAAGCCAAAAATATTGCTATAAAACTTGATGATAATTCTATAAAATGGCTCGCTGACAAAGGGTATGATCCGATATATGGCGCAAGGCCTTTAAAAAGAATTATTCAACAAGAATTGCAAAATAAGCTGGCTAACCTAATATTACAGGGTTCTGTTAAAGATGGTGATAAAATCAATGTATCACTAGAAAATGGCGAACTTATGATAAAATAATACTATTTAATCAAACTCTATTTATTATGACATTAATGCCAAAATCAACGCCCCTAATGATACCAATATAACAAACTCCAGTATGCCTATTGCAGTATTTCTTTGGCCTACAATTTCATAGTCCATATCGACTCTGAACAAAATAACTTTATTAGCTAAAAATGATAATATACTAAGAAAAACCATAACAATTATTGATAATGCTGACCAAGTCAAAATAAATTGGTAATAATCGGTAATTTCGTAAACAACAAGATTAGAGGCTGCAGCAATTGCAAAAGCTGTACCTATCTCACCTCCGGCAAATTTTAGAGCTAGAGCCACATTTTTTTGTTGAAATGCAGTGGTCATTAAATAATCTTTATTTTTATAAGCAAATATTTTCAACCTAATGTAAGTGCTTGCAGTAAGAAAAATTTGCGAAATAACAAAAGCGCCTAAAATAGCAGCTAAACCTGAAAAAGTTTTAGATTCCACCCAAACCATAATCTCACTTATTACCAGAGCACTAGCTATTACATTACCTGCATCAATAATACCTGCGGATATATTTCCTGCAACAATCTCTTTTTTAACTGATATTTTATATAGTGCTATTTTATCAAAAATTATTCTGGCAACTGCCATTAGTATTATACCTAATAGGCCATATAATCCAAGACCAATCACGGACTCTAACATATTATAAATAGGGTCAATATACACAGATCCGCAAAGTATAATTGTAACAGCCAAAGTTACACCAGCCAGAGATATGGCAAATGCTGGATTATCTTTTACTAAAAGTTCATTATCAGAACTAATATTTGATATTTTGCCGGAAAACAATCTAAGTGAGGTAAATAAAATTATAGCAATAGCAATGTTTAATAATAAGATGGTAGTAAATTCATTGTTCCAATATATCATTTCCATACTTAAAACCCCTGATTATAATAAACCTCTATAATTGCTATCAAACTATAATATAATTATACAAATAATATTCATATAATACAAAGCTATATAATACAAAGAAGTAATTAGAAAACTTTTCCGATAATGAAAATTACAACAGACATCTGATTTATTCACAAAACTAAATTACCACCATTTAGCAAGGCAATATACTTTATGAAAAAGCAAAGAAAAAGGCTAACTTCCTTCAAAATAGAAGCATTTTAGCAGGTAAATGATATTTGTTTTTACATCATATTAGACAAAAATCTTTTACTATCATCACGAATGTTTTTTTGCTGCTGTTCGCTCATACGAGCAAATGTTTTATACATCATTCCAATCCTATTATTTCCGGCTAGCTTTACACGATTACGATCCAAAAAATCCCAATACAGATAATTAAACGGACATGCGTCGTGACCATTCTTTTTAGTCACTTTATAACTACATTTATTACAGTAATCCGACATTTTATTGATATAGCTTCCTCCAGCTGCGTATGGTTTACTTGCCAGATAGCCACCATCGGCAAATAAAATCATTCCTGATACATTAGGAAGCTCTACCCACTCATAAGCATCAGCATAAACAATCAAAAACCATTCATTAACCTCTTTAGGATCAATGCCGGACAGTAATGCAAAGTTCCCAAGTACCATTAGGCGCTGAATATGATGGGCATAAGCATTTTTCTTTGTCTCAAGCACGCACTGACGTAAGCAATTCATTTTTGTATTTGCCGTCCAATAAAAATCTGGCAGTTTACGATTTGCTGCAAAGAAATTCTGATCTGCATAGCCTGGCATCTTCAGCCAGTAAATACCACGAACATACTCTCTCCATCCGATTATTTGACGTATAAATCCCTCTGCGGCATTAAGAGGAGCTTTTCCTTGATGATAAGCTTTTTCTACAGCTCTAACACATTCAAGAGGAAGCAGTAAACCACAATTGAGATAAAAACTGATATGCGAGTGATACATCCAAGGCTCACCTTGAATCATAGCATCCTGATAATCTCCAAAATGGGTCAATCTTTGTTCAATAAATTTATCCAAAACCTTTAATGCATCAGTACGTGTAACAGCAAAATAAAATGGCTCCACATCACCAAAGTGATTATCAAAATACTTTAAAACCAATGATATTACCTCTTGAGTAATATCATCAACCTTACCAACATAAGGTGGTTGAAGAGTAAGTCCATCTTTTGGCGGTTTACGATTTTCTGCATCATAGTTCCATTTTCCGCCGGTTGGCTCATCACCATCCATCAAGATATAATATTTTTTCCGCATCTGACGGTAAAAATATTCCATACGAAGTTGTTTTTTATCCAAAGCCCAAGAAGAAAACTCATCATACGAACATAAAAAGCGATCATCCTCTCTGATTTCAACTGGAATCTCCAGTTCATCTTGTAAGCGTTTTATATCTGTTAGTACACGATATTCGCCAGGATGCGTTACAACGACACTAGTAAAACTATATTTAGAAAGAATGCGCTTTACTTCACCATTGAGCGATCCTGCGTTTTCAGGGTTATCTAATGTAGTATATTCAACATTGCATCCTTGTTTTTTAAGTAATTGAGCAAAATGCCTCATTGCCGAAAAGAGAAATGCAATTTTCTTTTTATGATGTTTTACATATATTGCCTCATCCCAAACCTCACAAAGCAAAATCACATCTGTATCTTTATTGCAGTTTTTAAGGCTTGATATAGACTCTGAAAGCTGATCTCCTAAGATAAGTCGCAATTTTTTCATAGTTAAAGCTACCCTTGAAAATTGTAGATATTTGTTTTTTTATTCACTTTTTAAAAGACTACAACTTACGACTACCGTGTGTACTATTTTTTAGCCCTATGTTTATAATAGTTATTATTTTTATGAATCCATAGAGTTTTTCAGCCGTATATTTCAAAGCACTTTTTTTAAAGCTACAAAGCATGCTATTTGCAGCTATAACCATTTTCAACAATTTCACTAACATATATTTTTCTTTTACTCATGGAAAAATCTCCTTACCGTCCCATGCAAAACATTTTCCTGTCTGTTCCAATCTTAGACTTTTTAATACTGCCAATAGTTTTTCAGCTGAGTATTCTGGCGTAAAAAGTTTCCCTTCATTTACATTACCTTGAAATGGTTTTGATAAATTACTGTCTACTGTACCGGGATGAAGACCAACAATAATAGACTTTTTGTTTTGTCTTCTCACCTCAATGGCTGCATTTTTAATGATCATGTTCAATGCAGACTTTGAAGCACGATATGCGTACCACCCACCAAGTTGATTATCTGATATACTTCCCACACGAGCCGACAATGCTGCAAATATTGATAATTGTTCTTTATTGAGTTTTGGCAGAAAATATTTGGCTATTAGTGCTGGTGTAATGGTATTTACTTCAAAAATGCGATGAAACTTTTCGGCTGACAAATCTCGTAAAGATTTCTCCGGCATCAAAACACCATCATGCAGAATACCAACTGACACAATAACCAAATCTAAAGGTTTTTCTTTTACAGTTAATTCCGCAGCTTTAGAAATAGATTCCTCGCTACCATAATCAATTCCATGCTCACCATTTCTAGAGAATGCAAATAAACTAGCGTTTGGATATGTTTTAGATAAAAGATTTACAAAGGCACTACCAATAGCACCTGATGCTCCAAGAATTGCAATATTTTGAGGATTAAAGATCATAATACATGCTCTTTCACTTTTAGTACTAAAATATAAATTAATATCAATATATGATTATACTTGCAAAGAATATAAAAAGAATTCTAAGAGTAAGCGTTCTTAATAGACCGTACACACAGAAATCTTACGGTGAAACAACATCTTTCCCGAGAGAAATTATTGAACATGCCTTATCGTATCAACTAAAAGACAATGCAGAAGCAGCTTATGCAAGAGGCACATTAATAAATAAAAGAAAAAGTTTAATGAACGAATAGGAAAAATTTATTTATAATTTATAAAAAGCTTCTACAAGTTATACAAAGTCATAAAACATAAGGTATGTAATGACTAAAAATGATATGTTGGTTTATCAAACAAAAACAGGTGTCGTATCTTTAAAAAGTGACAATAAATTGTAAACGACATGGATAACACAAAAACAAATAGCACAGCTTTTTGATGTTAATATACCTGCCGTCACAAAGCACATTGATAAGATTTATAGCGAAGGTGAATTAGCAAAAAAATCAACCATTT
>JBIKME010000238.1:0-2568 GCA_044359415.1 Rickettsiales bacterium
CTAATATTTCTTAAATTAAAGGTTAAACTAGCGAGTATGTATAAAGAGTCAATAGTAGTTTTTAAAAAATATTCTCAAATAATATTACAGATTAATACTATCTATGCGCATTTCTACTTATTGAGATTTAGCCATTAACTTTCAATAAATATACATAAATATCCCGCATAACAAAAAACAACACTGATGGTAAATAGCCTTACTGCTATTTACCATCATCATATTTTTTTCTGTTTTTGTCGTTAAATATTTCTCTTGTTTTTATTATTCTTAATGTGCGGGAGAAAGAGTATATCCAAGCTTCAATAAAACCATCGATACCCATGAAACAATATTTTTTCTTAAAATAACCTTTTATAAAACTGACAAAAGGCTCTAAAATAATTCTTAAAGTTGATGGATTGCGACCTGAGTTATACATATCTTCTGCTTGCATTGAAGAATATCGATTGATCTTTTCTATCGCGTGGCGATAAGATCTAAAGCTGCGATGATAAACTATATTTTTAAGCTGATTAATTTTACAGTTACTGGAATCTTTTGCGATAACGGAATCATGCACGGTACTGTTTTTAAAACCTGCGTAATCTATATCATATAATCTGATTTGATTATGATAAGGAGCAAGTAATCTAGGCTTTTTATCAAAGCGACTCATGATTTTTATACGCATTTTATATGCATTAAAAGAAGGCTTGGTATTTTTAAATAATGCTATGATTTCTTGTGCCAGAGCATCCGATATTTCCTCATCGGCATCAAGGTTTAATAACCACTTGTTTTTACATAGTGTCTCACCAAAGATTTTTTGAGGACCGTATCCTTGCCATTTATTAAATATAGTTGTGGCCCCTAGTTTTTTGGAAATTTCTACCGTATTATCATTGCTTCCGCTATCAATAACAATAACCTCATCTACCCAGTTAATAACACTATTGATAGTTTTACCAATTCTATCCTCTTCATCCTTTGCTATTATAAAAACGGAAACAGGAATTTTGTTCATTAAATTGTAACTCCTCTGCTTATTGCAGCATATATTATCTAAATATCAAGACTCTCAAATTGTTATTTATTTTTCTAATTAACTATATATCCATACATTAATTTACGAAGACTTAAATTTTCTTTTGTAATATTTGATTGTAAATTTCTATTGTTTTGTCGCACATTGACACCAGTGAAAAATTGTTGGAAATATGCTCTTTGGCCTGACTTGTTACTAATCTTTTTTCCTCAGCAGATAAATTTAATAATTTGTTTAGTAGTCTAGCTAATTGATCTACATCACCAGGCTTTACTAGCCAACCTGTTTTCCCGTCGATCACTGTTTCACAAGCGCCACCGTGATTAGTAGCAATAACCAAATTTTCCATAGCCTGAGCTTCTACGGCTACCCTTCCGAATGCTTCCGGTAGCATTGAAGATGATATAACTATATCTGATAAGCTATATAATGTTGGCATATCATCAATATGGTTAATTATTTTTACATTTTCAGATAAGCCAAGTTCGGATATTTTCTTATTTAATCTTAGTAAGTAGTCGAGATGTTTGTCTGTTTTTCCAACAAATATACAACAATACTTATCCTTATCTATTTTGACTAAAGCCTCAAGTAAAAATTCGTGGCCTTTCCAGCTGGTGATTCTACCAGGTAGTAAAATTATAGGTTTACTATGCTCAATCTTCAGTTCTTCAGCAGTATGAAGAATTCTTTGTTTATTGATGGCTGATTTATCAAAATGAGAAAGATCGGCTCCGCGGTGTATAACAGTTACCTTTTTTTCATCAATAGTATAGTTAGATGTAATATAATCTCTTATAAATTTAGAAACTGCTATAACCCTTTCTCCTCGGACCATAACGGAATTATAATATTTTTTTAGTCTGCCGCTGATATCATAGGGTCCATGCACAGTTGTAATAAAGTGACACCCAGTTTGTTTGCATGCAAAATAAGCACTCCATGCAGGAGCTCTTGATCTTGCGTGAACAATATCAACTTTATGTTGCTTTATAACTTTAACTAATCTTCTAATATTATTATAGATTACTAAAGGGTTCTTACTATCTAAAGGCAAGGTTATATTTTTACCCCCTAATTTTTCAATCTGGCTGGTTAGTTTGCCTCCTGCAGAGGCGACAATAGCTGTATATCCTTTATCCGATAAAGCTTTTACAATTTCAACAGTTCCACGTTCTACTCCTCCTGACTCCAATTCAGGCAGAACTTGTAAAATTACAGCTTTCATTATATTATCATGATCAGTATTATTAATATTATTAACTATAATATTTCTCCTAAATTATGACTCACGAACCATCCATATTAAAATTACCTAATGGTAACTATATCGCTTATCATAAGTTTGAAGGCAAGAAAAATAAACCATTTATAGTATTTTTAGGTGGATTTATGTCTGATATGAATGGTACTAAAGCTCTTTACTTAGAAGAGCACTGCAAAAATAATGATTATGGCTATTTGCGATTTGATTATTTTGGCCATGGAAGCTCGTCTGGTGAATTTACAGAAGGTACTATTGGAAAATTTAAAGATAGCGC
>JBIKME010000160.1:0-3337 GCA_044359415.1 Rickettsiales bacterium
GAGTAAAAAAATCAAAGGATTGGCTAAAGAAAAGCAAGTAGCTTAAACGATGTTAATATTATTAAAATAATAAGTCCGAGTTGTACTATGAATTTAAAAATTAAACGAGCTTTAATATCCGTGTCTGATAAAACAGGTTTAGATAATTTAGCCGAATTTCTAAAATTTCAGAATATAGAGATTCTATCTACAGGCGGTACTGCTAAAAAATTAAGAGAACTAGGATTGAATGTAAAGGATGTATCCGAATATACGGGATTTCCAGAAATTATGGATGGTAGAGTAAAGACTTTACATCCATCGATTCACGGAGGTTTACTGGCGGTATTAGATAACAAAGATCATATAAATGCTATGAAAGAAAACAACATTGAGTCTATTGATCTTGTTGTAGTAAATTTATATCCTTTTGAAGAGACGGTAGCAAGTGGCGCAGATTTTAATCATATTATAGAAAATATTGATATTGGTGGACCTTCAATGGTTAGATCAGCTGCTAAAAATCATGCTTTTACTGCGGTGGTGACTGACCATCGTGATTATGCGCTACTGATTCAGCAAATGCGAGATAATACCGGAGAAACAACAAAAGAGTTTCGGCAATATTTAGCGGCCAAAGCTTTTGCTAAAACTGCAGCATATGATGCGGCTATCAGTAGCTGGTTTTCAACGCAGCAAGGAGAAATATTTCCGCAAACAATAAATATAACGGCTAAATTACAGCAGGGTTTACGTTACGGAGAAAACCCGCATCAGGGAGCTGCTTTTTATTCATTTGAGACCGGTGTGGGTATCGCCTCTGCAAAACAGATTCAAGGTAAAGAGTTAAGTTATAATAACATTAATGACGCAGATGCGGCTTTGGCTTTAGTATCTGAGTTTAAAGAGCCGGCCGCTGTTATTGTAAAGCACGCCAATCCATGTGGAGTTGCGACAGGAGGCAATATAATGGATGCTTATAGAAAGGCTTTAGCTTCAGATCCGGTTAGTGCTTTTGGTGGGATTTTAGCATTTAACAGAACTTTAGAAGCGGATCTGGCAAATGAAATATCATCAATGTTTGTTGAGGCCATTATAGTACCTAAGGCTGATGATGAGGCAAAGAATATTTTATCAAAAAAGAAAAATCTGCGTTTGTTAGAGATTCCGGATTTGTTTGATCTTAAGGCTATGCAAGTAAAATCTGTTTTAGGTGGGTTGTTAGTGCAGGAGGCGGATAATCTGCTGACTACTGCGGAAGACTTACAGTTGGTAACAAAAAGAAAACCTACCGCCTTAGAAATAGAAGAATTATTATTTGCTTTTAAAGTTTCCAAACATGTAAAATCAAACGCCATTGTTTTGGTAAAGGATAAAGCAAGTATTGGTATAGGAGCGGGGCAGATGAGCAGAGTAGACGCGGCTCGTATTGCTGCTATCAAAGCCGCGGATTGTAAAATTAACCCGCAGCGTGCTATCGGATCTGTACTGGCATCTGATGCATTCTTTCCGTTTGCCGACGGTGTAACGCAGGCTGCAAATGCAGGAGTGGTGGCTATTATTCAGCCCGGAGGCTCTGTTAGAGATGAAGAGGTAATAGCCGAAGCTGATAAACATAATATTGCTATGGTGTTTACCGGTAGAAGACATTTTAAACACTAGCTTGTTAAATATTAAACCTGCCAAAATTATTTTTTAGGTTTCTTGACATGTTGCTTATCTTGGCGCATATAAATATAGTTCTGCTATTTTGGCAGCATAAGACCTAATTTTTAATTAACGGAGAGTTTTAATGAGTGTTTTAGTTGGCAAAGAGGCCCCAAATTTTACAGCACCTGCTGTTATGCCCGATAATCAGATAAACGCATCTTTTAATCTGAAAAAACATTTAAATGGTAAAGTGGGGATTTTATTTTTCTATCCTCTTGATTTTACATTTGTATGTCCATCTGAAATAATAGCTTTTAATAATAAAATTAATGAATTTAAAAGCCGTAACTGTGAAGTTATAGCTGTAAGTGTTGATTCGCAATTTACCCATCTTGCTTGGAAAAACACTGAAGTAAATAAAGGCGGAATCGGACAGGTTCAATTCCCAATGGTAGCTGATCTTACAAAACAAATCGCAAGAGATTACGATGTGTTAATTGAGGGTTCCGGAGTTGCTCTTCGCGGTACTTTTTTAATTGATAAAAAAGGCGTGGTTCGTAATCAGGTAGTAAATGATTTACCTTTGGGCAGAAGCATAGAGGAAGCTTTGCGTATTGTTGACGCGCTGAATTTTCATGAGGAGCATGGTGAGGTTTGTCCTGCTGGCTGGAATCGCGGTAAGGATGGTATGAAAGCAAATGCTGAGGGTGTAGCAGCTTACTTAGAAAAAAACGCTTGTGCATTATAGTAAATTTACAAATTATAGCGGAGGCTTTTTGGTCTTCGCTATTTTGTTATAAGAGTTTTATAAATAAAGGTTTTATAAATGGCTAAATATAACACTAAAGTTTTAATTATCGGCTCCGGCCCTGCCGGCTATACTGCCGCAATTTATGCGGCTCGTGCAAATTTAGAGCCTATAATTGTGCAGGGAATTCAGCCTGGAGGACAGTTAACGATTACCACTGATGTAGAAAATTATCCTGGTTTTGCAGAGGTAATTCAGGGTCCGTGGCTGATGGATCAAATGCAAAAGCAAGCTGAATATGTAGGCACAAAAATAATATTTGATCATATAAGGGAGGTGGATTTTTCAAAACGACCTTTTATATGCACTTCAGAAGCTGATGATGTTTTTATAGCTGAGACTGTAATTATATGTACCGGTGCTCAGGCTAAATGGCTTGGTTTGGAAAGTGAAAGTAAGTTTCAAGGTTATGGCGTTTCAGGTTGCGCTACTTGTGATGGATTTTTTTATAAAGGCAGAGAGGTTTTTGTAATAGGTGGTGGAAATACAGCGGTAGAAGAAGCTTTATATCTTACAAATCATGCCAGTAAAGTTACTTTGGTACACAGAAGAGATAGTTTGCGCGCGGAAAAGGTTTTACAAAACCGTTTATTTGGCAATCCGAAAGTGGAAGTGATTTGGAATCATGTTTTAGAAGAAATACTCGGAGATAATAATCCTCTTAATGTTACTGGTGTGAGACTTAAAAATTTAAAAACCGGTGAAGAAATGCGCAGATCTACTCATGGCGTATTTATAGCTATAGGTCATAAACCTAATACCGACATATTTAAAGGACAGATTGATACTGACGAAGAGGGGTATATCATTGTTTCTGCTGGTACCACGCGAACCAATATTGAAGGTGTTTTTGCCGCAGGTGACGTGCAGGATAAACATTATAGGCAGGCAGTAACAGCT
>JBIKME010000161.1:0-3318 GCA_044359415.1 Rickettsiales bacterium
CCATAAATCAATATCCACTGAAATTTTGTGAACTATTTTACCATTATATTTTTTTATTAAGAACTCAGCAATTCGTAGAAACCCTTCTACATCATCATATGTATTATTAAACCAAATTTCCTGTCCTCCATCTGGACGCGGTTCTAAAATATTCTTTATTATCATTGTATACCAAACTTTTCATTAACCGTTATTCTAGTCTTTTGAGAAGCCTCAATTATTCTATTATAAAGGGCATCACCAGAATATCCCTGCTTACTATATGCATTATATAATTCATCATACGTCTTATACGCCTCCGTAGCCTCCAAGTTTGCGGCCTCACTCACATTTTGCTTTACAGGATTATTGGTGATAACAACTTTGGTGCCGCCTTGTTTTTCTCCAGGCATAAGCTGCATTGTGGCAGTGCTGGAAGCTAGGCGATTCAGCTGATCGAGACCTTGTTCGATATCGCGCAGGTTAAGCACCCTACCCTTCATAAATGGAAAAGCCATTTTCACTTGCGCTTTATCGCGCCATGTATTTTCGTTAAGAATAATATCCTCAACCGTGCCTTCCATAACCATGATTTCAAGATTACCAGATTTTAAATCCTGCTGAGGCACAGCCACACGCGTAGTTACATAACCCTTATCAACGTAATAATTGGTAACTTCGCGCATTAGGTTATTGATGCCTGTAATGCCTATGCAAGAGCCGGAATATGGTTTAGTAATTTTATCAAGCTCTTTGCCTTTAAGGATAGTAGCGCCTTTAAGCTCGATGGTTTTGATGTCAAAACATGGTTCTTTTTTCTTTCCTTTTTTACCTTTTTTATCTTTGATAATTTCTTCATCAACTGGCTGTTCCTCTAATCCAGGCACTTCAACCTTGGGCTTTTTCTTCTCACGAACCTTCCTTTCCTGCTCATCCTCTAAACTCTTCAGGAAGTTCTCTTGCTTCTGCTGGGTTTGCTGCAAATCACGCAAGGCACGGGATTGGTCGGCAGGGGTTACTTGGGCTGAAGCAGGCACTGCAAGAAAACCTAGCAATGCTGCTGATAATAAGAATCTTGAAAACATAATTTAACTTTTAACCTTTTTATCGGATTGTAACGGCTTGAATTGAAGTTTTCCACGCAATAATCTAAATTTACTTTCGCTTATTATATCTCTTTCAACCGCTTGAGTATTATCATTAGTAGAAACTTCTATATTTCTATACCCAACATCTTCACTTTTACCGCTTTCATTTTTATTTTTTATATTAATATCGCCTATGTATAACACTTCCCCTGCCTTAACCTCGAAATAAGAATCTTTAACTGGCGGGAAATTCACTATATTTAAATTTCCTTCCCTGGTTCCAAAAAGTTTATTTACGCCATTATAATCAAATGTGCTGATATTGACTAATTTATATATTCCAGGAGTAATAGTTACTGCATCATAACGATTTTTGCCATAGTGATTTATTTCATAACCTTCACCATAAAGATTTCCTAAAGTAAACTTTTTTGGAGATGCATCAGAACCATCAGATTGCCGTTCAAAAGTTAACGCTGCTACGTTACTTACAGCTTGAGGAGTTATAGATTTATTCTTCGCCAAATCCACAACACTTGAAGCTATGCTAAAAAGAGATTGCTGCTGACCGTAACCAAAATTCGCCAGGCCTTTTTTGTATGTTTGATAATTGGCACTGCCGATAACAACAGCCTTCCCATTTTCTAATTCTTTAGGCTTATAGTCAGATTTCATAAAATTTGGGTCTTTTGAAGCGCAGCCAAAAACACATAGTAATGATAGTAATAGTATTTTTTTGTTCATGACGGATTTCCTTTCTTCTTGTATAATAATTGCTAGTTGTAGTTATAGACCAAACTCCGCAACGGCCTATCTTAGTCCTGATGCGACTAATGTAATGTGACCTGTATCAGGATCAACAGTATAGCCGAATGCGTCGTTTGCAACATAAATAGCATTTTTTAGCGTACTCCATTTTAATGAGTAATATGGATAATCATACGACTCACCACGATGGTTTACAGGTGGTTCTATTTTCCACAAAAGCTTACCTTCGGTTTTACCTGGTTCGGGTTTGTGGTAGCACCAGATATTTTGTAATTTCTCATTTTCTGCAACTTCGTTTTTAGAAAACGCAAATCTTACAAGAATCTTATCTTCCATTTCAAGTGCCTGACTTACTCCATGCGGAAAAGTCATAATACAATCAGAAAATTCTATCTTAGAAAGAAACAATTTTCCGTTTTCATCAAAAAAATCATAGTCTTTTATCATTTTAAAGGCACTCCAGTAGAAAAGAAGCTTTCAAACATTTTTTGATCATCAAAATTAGTCTTTATAGCAAACTGCTGCGCACCGCCATTTCCATAAGTATTCGCTGCAGCAGGATTTATTTTGTAAATACAGGATTGCTGATTTTGCCGGTTTCTGGGTCGAGATCGTAGGTAAGTCCTTGAGTGGTTGAAACTCTTAATATCCAATCTTCATGAAAGCTTGCTGCGTTAAAAACACGAGGGTTATTTCCTTTTTCTTGTTCAATTACCCATAGCCTTTCTCCGGTCTTTTTATCAAAGCACCAGATGTTGCGGGTGTCAGGCATGTCGCCTATGTTTTTTATTCTATCAGTATTATATGATATAAAAATTCGTTTTTTATCTTCTTCTACACTATAGATTAATTCTTTCATTGGTATAAAAGGATATTGTTTAAAGAAATTATCTATAAAGTCTTGATCAAATTCTCCTTGTCGACAATGTTGTTTATAAAAACATACTGACATTAATTCATCTCCTTAAACCAAGATTTTTCTACTTTATTTAATATCTCAATCTGCTGTGCGCCGCCCTTAAAGATATTATCCCCAATTTTTCCGCCTTCTGCAATACCAGTTCTAAATGTTGTTCCCGAAGGAATAGTACCTTTTGCTAAACTAGTAGGTTTTGTTGGAATTGACAACACATCCTGCAGGGCGTCAAACTGTGTAGCATATTTTCCTTGTGAGACTAAAGAATTTGCTTCATCAAATGTTTTTTGAGTAAACACCCATTCTTTTGCCATATTTTCATCAGCACTCCCGCTAAATGCTCTATAAACTTTCTGTTCTTGTGTTGCTATAAACTCTGTAATATTTCCTGCCCAAGGAGTAACCACATCATTACGTGAAACACCCTTGGATACCAGGTCATCAACAAACGCAGCATTCACCTCATCTGCATTTTTAATAACCTTATTGGACACAAATCCCTTAATACCGGGTACAGCCTTTGTATTAGCCAAGTTATTCCAGCCATTAATTATTGTTTCTGTAGTA
>JBIKME010000011.1:0-12097 GCA_044359415.1 Rickettsiales bacterium
GGTAAAATACGTCAAAACCCCTGAAAAACAAACAATTTTAACCATAAAAACTACATAAAACTCTAATAGTGCCTAAGTTATTGGAAATTTAGTTATTTATCACTTATAGGAAAATCCATTTCTACAGATTATAAATATCGCGTTGATAAGTTTATCTTTAACATTTATATGTACTTATTATTTTATTAAAGATGCTAAAAAACTATCTTATTTGACTTTGCATGGAATGCTAATTTAAATAAGTTTAAAATATAGGATAAAATTTTGGATACACTCAATCTATTTACCCAAAACCTTATTTCACCTTCGATACTCTTTTTTGCTCTTGGTATTATAGCCGGCTTTTTAAAATCAGATCTCAATGTACCTGAGCAAATTAGCAGATATCTGTCGATTTATCTTATGATGGCAATTGGTTTTAAAGGTGGCGTTGCTATAGCGGAAACGGCAGAGATAAATGGCGAAGTAATTTCTACAATTATAGCAGGTATTATAACCGGTTTTACTCAGCCTTTTATTGGTTATTTATTGCTGCGATGGACAACTAAGCTTGATAGTCCAACTGCAGCAGCTGTTGCCGCTCATTACGGATCTATCAGTATGGTAACATTTGTTACAGCAATAAGCTTTCTTGAAACTAATGCAGTTATTTATGCTGGTTATATCGTTGCAGTTCTGGCGTTAATGGAAGCTCCGGCAATTTTGTCAGGTTTGTTTATCGCCCACCGCGCTGAGCCAAAAACCATCGAGGCAACCGAGAAAGTTACACCAAAACTAAGCAGAGATATTTTTACTAATGGAGCTATTTTGCTGCTCTCTGGCTCATTTGTCATTGGTTGGGCGACAGGCGTCAATGGTATGGAAAAAATGCATGGTTTTCTAGTCGAGCCATTTAACGGTATTTTAGCATTTTTTCTTCTCGACATGGGGCTTTTGGTTTCCAGACAGTTACATAACCTAAAGGAATTTACATTGCGATTGGTATTATTCGGTATTTATATGCCTTTGATAGGTGCGGGGCTGGGGTTGAGTTTGAGCTGGCTGATTGGATTGGATATAGGGACCGGTACTTTATTTACCATACTTATTGCTAGTTCTTCCTATATTGCCGTTACCGCCGCCATGCGCCTTGCTCTACCGCAGGCTAAAGCAGCCATTTATGTGACTATGTCACTTGCAATCACATTTCCATTCAACATCCTTATCGGAATACCGCTTTATTATTCAGCTGCTAATAAAATATTGGGTTAAAATACGTTTTAATGCGCAAAATCAAACAAATTAGACAAAGCTTTGCTTTATTTAATAAATAAAATTATGTAAAACATAATCATGCAAGACACTTAGAGCATATTTATATTATAATGCTTAAGGCTTCTAAACATTAAAAAATAATTAAAGTGAAAAAATGACACTAAACGCAAAAGAAAGCATATATTTGATTAACCCTTATACACCTGGTTTATCAAAAATAGAGGGTTCTGTAAAAATTGTAAAACTCTCTTCCAACGAAAATCCCTATGGTCCAAGCCCAAAGGCTATAGAGGCTTATACGAATGAGGTGCAGTATTTACACCGCTATCCAGATGGTAGCGCTACTATGTTACGCAATTCTATAGGGAAGGTATTTAATCTTGATTCTAATAGAATCATTTGCGGCGCCGGAAGTGATGAAATCATTTCACTTTTATGTTTAGCTTACGCTTCAAAAGGAGATGAGGTAATATATACTGAACACGGTTTTTTAATGTACAAGATATCAGCTTTATCAGTTGGCGCTACCCCTGTTAGCGTTCCGGAGGTGGATCTTAGAACGTCAGTTGACAATATCTTGGCTGCAGTTACTAAAAACACTAAAATAGTTTTTATAGCTAATCCTAACAACCCTACGGGCACATACATTGCCCAACAAGAAGTTCTAAAGCTAAGGAAGGGCCTAAGGGATGATATTTTACTTGTACTAGATGGAGCGTACGCAGAATACGTTGCAAAGGAAGATTATTCCCTGGGAAATGAAATAGTGGATATGGGACAAAACACCGTTGTCACTCGTACATTTTCTAAAATATACGGACTTGCTGCACTTAGAATAGGCTGGGCATATTGCCCTAGCGAAATAGCTGATGTCTTAAACAGAATCCGCGGACCGTTTAATGTTTCAATACCAGCAATATCAGCAGCTACTGCGGCAATAGAAGATATAGAATATACAGAAAAACTAAAACAAAATAATATTAGCAGCTTAACGACAATGATCGCCGACCTTAAACAAATAGGGTTGATCTGTGTAGATAGCGTATGTAATTTTATATTAATTAAATTTAAAGACGAATTAACTGCCAATGATGCATTTAAGCACCTTATGAGTCGAGGCATAATTGTAAGAAGCGTAAATAATTACGGATTACCGCAATATTTAAGAGTTACCATAGGAACACCAGAGGATAATGAAGCGGTTATAAACGCTTTGAAAGAGTTTATGGATCTGTAAAAAAACACGCCTGTTATAATATTCAAATTCTTCTGAAGAAAATTTTAAAATATCCGCAGAATAAAAGTTTTTATTCAAAAGAAGTTTTTATTTTATATTGCAACCGTTAGATATTAAGGTAAGGAATTTTATTATGGTATTTATGCCTAATTGGCCAAAACCCCTTGGTAGTAAGCCTATTAACTTTGGATTAGAAAGAGTATTAGAACTACTAAAAAGACTTGGTAACCCTCATCTTAATTTACCTCCTATAGTGCATTTTGCAGGTACTAACGGCAAGGGGTCATCCATTGCTTTTACAAAAGCAATATTAGAGGCCGCTGGATATAAAGTACATACTTACACCTCTCCTCACTTAATAAATTTTAACGAGCGTATTAATCTTGCAGGATATGATATATCCGAAGAGATGCTAAATCAGATATCTGATGAATGCCGCATAGCAGCAGCTGATATGACCGTCACCTTTTTTGAAGGAACAACTGCAATGGCATTTACTGCCTTTACTAAGGTTCATGCCGATATCATACTATTAGAAACCGGAATGGGTGGAAGATTGGACGCTACTAATGTTATTGATAAACCTTTATGTACAGTAATTACTCCTATATCAATTGACCATACTGAATATCTAGGGCCTAATGTAACTATTATCGCCGGAGAAAAAGTGGGTATCTTAAAAAGAAATACTCCTTGCGTATCTAGCATGCAATTTGAAGAAGTTAATACTGTAATAGAAAAGAAGGCCGAAGAATTAAAAGCGCCGCTGTTTTCTTTTGGCTATGACTGGATAGTAGAAAAAATAAGCAATGGCATGATTTACAAAAGCAAATTAGGCAATCTTCAACTCCCTTTTCCATCTCTTTTAGGAGACCATCAGCTAATCAATGCCGGCACTGCCATATCAACTGTAAAAAATCTAAGCGGATATAAAGTTTCGGATGACGCGTATCAAAAAGGTATAACAAGTGCAAAATGGGCTGCCAGAATGCAGCCCATAACATACGGTAAGTTATTAAACTTATTACCTGAGAACTGGGAAATATGGATAGATGGGGCTCACAATAGCGCAGGGGCTAATGTGGTATCTTGTATTATAGATGAATGGACTGATAAGCCTACATATTTAATTTGTGGCTTCACAAAAGGTAGGAACGCTGAGGAGTTATTAGGTTTTTTCTATGGAAAGGTAGAGTTTGTTTGCGGTGTATTAGTTGAAACCGAACCATCAGCTCATTTAGCTCAACATATAGCAGAGGCAGCAAAGTCAGTAGGCATCCAATCAAAGGCATTTGACACAATTGAAGATGCAATAAAGTTTTTACCTACTATAAATAATTCGCCGGCCAGAGTTTTATTTTGTGGCTCTTTATATCTTGCCAGCGACGCACTCAAAGCAAATTTATAAATAATTAGTACAATGGTTGCCAAATTATATGCAAAATATATTTACTATTCCAGCTAGCCGGCCATTTCAAGAAACATTAGCCAAGAAGCTAATGGGTGAATACGGGCAAGATCCATTGTTTTTTTCTAATATTACCATATTTTTACCCAACAGAAGAGCCTGTAAGGCTATGGCCAAAGAATTCTTGCGTGCCGGTCACGGGAAACCAATGCTATTACCAAAAATCAGTCCTCTTGGTGATATCGATGAAGATGAAATATTTTTTAATATCATGCAAAACAACACTACAATACCTAACGTAATTTCATCAACAAGGCAAAGACTTATCTTAACCGGACTTATTGAAAAGTGGCAAAATCCGTTGCAGTCAGAAGATAAAATAACCACCCCGCAAGCAGCTCAGCTAGCGATAGAATTGGCTTCATTTTTAGGTGAAGTAGAAAAACAACAGCTTTCTTTTGCGCAAATTAGCAATATTGTCCCGGAAGAATTATCCAGGCACTGGCAGCTAACATTGGATTTTTTAAATATATTAATCGACAAATGGCCGCAAATACTTGAAAAATATAATGCTGTGGATATACATATGCAGCGCAATATTACACTTAAAATGCAAGCTGATTACTGGCAAAAAAACCCGCCGCCCTACCCTGTAATAGCAGCAGGATCAACCGGATCCATACCTGCCACCGCTCATTTACTAAAAACAATAGCCGCAATGCCAAACGGCAAAGTTATTTTGCCGGGACTGGATAAACTTGCTGACCAGGAGAGCTGGGACAGCATCAATCAAACTCATCCGCAATATATATTAAAGCAGCTAATTGAATATATCGGTATTAAAAGAGAAGATGTTGCCGATTATATAGACGAAATACCCGACTCTAACGATAGATGCCATTTAATATCAGAATTAATGCGTCCTGCCGCAACCACTGAAAAATGGAAAGATTTAAATCACATATCAGCCGATAACCTCAAAGGAATACAAATCATCAACGCTCCGTCTTTACAATCAGAAGCAACAGTAATTGCTTTAAAAATGAAAGAGGTAGCTCATATTCCGGGAAAAACTGCTGCTCTTATTACCAACCAAAGAGACCTTGCAGCCAATGTATCTGGCATTTTAAAGAAATGGGATATAATTATTGATGATTCGGCAGGAAGTGAATTATGCAATACAACTGAGGCTGTGTTTTTAAGGCTAATAGCTCAAATGGTCCATGATGGCATTAGCAATCCTACCTCTTTTCTAAATTGCTTAAAACACCCTTATTCTGCATGTGGATTTAACAGCGGTTATTTTAGAGCAAATGTAAGAAAACTTGAAATAACCTGTTTGCGCGGTGTCAGAAATAACGAATCTTTTACTCAATTATATACAAAAATTAATGATGAATTGGCAACCTGGCTAAAAACAATTGAAGAATGTATGGATCCTCTTTTAAAGCTGATGAATTTACCACAAATCTCATTACAGACAATATTACTAACGCATTTAAAGGTAGCCGAACAATTAGCTACAAATGATAAAAAACCTGGTAATGAAAATCTGTGGGGCGGCATGTCAGGTGAACAACTAAAAGAATTTTTTGATGAATTCTTAATTTCCGCTAAAGATTTTAAGGATATTAAGCCTCAAGAATATCTGGGCTTAGTCGACGCAATGCTGGCAGGTCAAACATATCGCCCGGCATATGGTACCCATCCACGCTTATTTATATTAAGCCCAATTGAAGCCAGGATGCTACATTTTGATTTGGTAATACTAGGAGAATTAAATGAGGGTTCATGGCCTAACAGCAAAAAGTCTGATCCGTGGATGAGCAGACCGATGCGTGATGATTTTGGATTACCGTTACCGGAGAAACGTATTGGCCAATCGGCTCATGACTTTGCGCAGTTACTTGCTGCTAAGAACGTTGTAATTACAAGAAGTGAGAAGTTAAATGGCACACAAACCATCCCTTCTCGCTGGCTTATGCGCTTAAATGCACTTCTTAGAATTCTCAGATGCGTAGAAAATGTAGAGCCTAAGGAACCATGGTTAAAATGGGCAGAGCTTCTAAATAGACCTCAAATTATAAAAGCTTGCGATCCGCCCGCCCCTAATCCACCAATTAATGTCAGACCAAATAAATTATCAGTAACCGCAATTGAAACATTGATGCGTGATCCCTATTCTATATATGCAAAAAATATCTTAAAGTTACGTCCGCTCGAACCTATAGATAAAGAGCCATCAGGCGCAGAATTTGGAATATTCATTCATAATTTATTGGAAACTTATTTCAAACAATATAACTTGATAAAGAATCAGGATCATTTTGAATATATACAAGAATTGGCTAGAAATATAATATCGGAACAAAAAATAAAGCCTACAATTGTTTCTTTTTGGTGGCCAAGGTTTGAAAGAATTGCCAAATGGTTTATTGAAAACGAACGAATCAGGCGCAAAAATAATATACAAATATTTAGTGAAATTGGTGGCGAATATAAAATTAACGCAGCAGACAAAGAATTCACTCTGCATGCGCGAGCTGACAGAATTGAAACTGACTCTCAGAATAATATCACAATTATTGATTATAAAACCGGCACAATACCTTCTGATACAGATGTATTACTAGGACTATCCCCTCAAATGACATTGGAGGCATTAATAGCCAATAATCAAGGTTTTTTTATATCAGGGCACACAGTTACTTTAGAATACTGGAAATTATCCGGGGGGCAGAACATAGCGGAAATCAGAAATGCCGGATATAAGAAATCTGATGAATTAGAACATATAATTAATGAGGCAGAAAAAGGTGTAAAGGATCTAATCCTTAATATGTTTTTTCAAGAATCACCTTTTCTTTCATGCCCTAATAGCGATCAATCACCAAAATATAATGATTACGAGCATTTAGCTCGTATAAAAGAGTGGGGTTAATAATTAGGCTTCTTTTATACAAAACTATAATTTTTTAAGAAAAGTTTAGCATATAAAGATTAATAACAAAATTACATCTTGCCGATATAAAACCGCTATCTATAATAACAATATGAAAAAAACCATACTTATTCTTATAATCTTATTATTTGACTTATCACATGCTTTTGCCACTTCTTCAAAAGTAAATGAAATAATCTCTGATAAAGGTTATAAAGCCTGGATGATTGAAGATCATTACTTACCGATTATATCAATAAAATTAGCTTTTACTAAAAGCGGCTCTGCATATGACTCTCTCGACAAACAGGGCTTGTCATTTATGATATCAAACATATTAGGAGAAGGCGCAGGAGAATTATCATCCCTTGAATATCGCCGCAGACTTGAAGAACTTGCCACAACTATTGAATTTGAAGTAGATGATGATAGTTTTTACGTTTCCGTTACAACCTTAGAAAAAAACTTAGAGGAATCTTTAGAACTCCTAAACTTAACACTTACAGCACCTAAATTTGAAGAAAAAACTACTACGCGCATTCGTGAACAGATTTTATTATTAATACAAAAAAATCAAGAAAGCCCTGAATATGTAGCCTCAAGAAAATTTGCAGGCAAAATATATCAGGATCATCCTTACGGTAGATCAAAATACGGAACGGAAAATAGCATAAGAGCTATAAATACCGAAGATCTAAAAGAGTTTATAACAGGAAAACTCACAGCAGAAAATATAGTTATAAGTATAGTAGGCGATATCAAGAAAGAAAATGCTGGGAAATTATTAGACAAATATCTTATTTTACCTCTAAAATTTAAGGGTTCTAATAAGCTGCCGGACGTTACATTAAATATAAAGGCCGGCACTTCTTATATGTATAAAAATATACCACAATCTATAATTATATTTGGTGGTCCGGCGGTAAAAAGAAATGATCCGGACTTTTATGCGGCATATCTATTAAATCACATCTTAGGAGGAGGTGGTTTTGAATCCAGACTGATGCAAGAGGTAAGAGAGGAAAACGGCTTAGCTTACACTATATATAGCTATCTTGAAACCTTAGAGGGAGCTGGTATATTATCGGGCTATGCTGGCACTGATAATATAAAAGCGGATAAAGCGATGGAGATTATCAAACAGCAAATTACAAAACTGAAAGATGAGGGTGTGAGTGAACAAGAATTACAAGATGCCAAGGACTATCTAATCAATTCATTTCCACTTAAAATGACTAAGAATTCAACACTTGCTACTTTCTTACTCACTATGCAGCTTAATAATTTAGGTGTCGACTTCTTAGAAAAAAGAAATGATTATATTAATGATGTTAGTTACGAGCAGATTAACAATATAGCAAAAAAACTAATGGACGTCGGCAAAATGACATTTATAATCGTTGGCGGAAATGAATAAAATAAATCTTACAACTAACTATATGCGCTATCAACAAATTATAGATTCTTGTTTTGAAGAGGTTATCGGTACCAACGGCCTTTCAAAAGAATATTTCGCTCAGTCAGCAGATCTCGCCGACAATATTTTACAACAGATAAAAGTTAGCGCTACAAGCGGAGATTTTCCTATTATTAACCATCTGCAATCAGATGTTGATTTGGACCAGATTATAGAAATAGGTGACAAAATTCGCGATCAGTTTGACGAACTGGTAGTACTTGGCACAGGAGGATCTACGTTAAATCCGCAAAGTTTAGTAGCACTTACACAGCCGCATGGCGGCATAGACAAGCGAGTATATTTTATAGATAGCGTAGATCCATTTACGATCAATGCTTATATACAGCAGCTTGATTTAACAAGCACGGCCTTTTTGGTGACCAGCAAGTCAGGCCGAACAAATGAAACCATAGTCCAATTTATTACATTTTTATTAGAATATGATTATCAAGCAATCCGCAACAAAGGTAATCATTTTTTTGTTATTACCGATCCGGCAGATAACCCTATTCGCGAAATTGCCAAAAAAATTAACGCTACAATTATTGATCACGAGGTTAACATTGGTGGCAGATTTGCCACTTTTACAAATGTTGGTCTCATTCCGGCTGCGGTTGCCGGCGTTGATATAGTAAAGATCAGATCCTCGGCAAAAGATACTATGTTATCGTTTTTAAATGGTAACAACGCACCAGCGATAGGCGCCGCATTACAATATAGCTTCATGCAAAAAAACATTAGCAAAACTGTTATTATGCCATATATTGACCGCTTATCCGCTCTATCATCTTGGTATAAACAAATATGGGCTGAAAGCCTTGGAAAAGATGGTAAAGGAAACACTCCTATAAAGGCTGTTGGGGCCCTGGACCAGCATAGTCAATTACAACTATATTTAGATGGACCAAAAGATAAGTTCTTTAATTTAATCACACTAGATACAGAAAGGACTGGCAATATCGTTAATAATAAATATTTAAATAAAGAAATAGATTATTTAAATAATAAAACAGTTGGCGACATTAATGCCGCACTACAAAAAGCAACCAAAGAAACATTGATTAATAATGGCTGTCCGGTTAGGCATATAAAACTAACTAACATGAATGAAGAGTCTTTAGCAGCTCTTATGTCGCATTTTATACTCGAAACAGTTATTACAGCCGGAATGTTAAAATTAAACGCATTTGATCAACCGGCTGTAGAAGAGGGTAAAATAATCGCAAAAAAAATCCTTTCCTCATCTATAAAATAGCTCGGGCGCAAACAATCTTTGCTGCTGTAACCTGTTTTTCTATCGATGTTTCAACGATCTTATAACCATACTGAGCTATTTTTAATGCAAAAAAGTCCAGTTGGTATTGAAATTTTAAAATCAGACACTATCTTATACAGAAGGTATAAATTAGTTTTTAAATAATATTAAGAGGAAAATAATAAATAGATTTTTATCAAAAATATTATAAAATATAGATTCTTCCAATATGATTTATAGATGTATAACTATTAATAATGGAGCAAAATTGTTGAATAAATTAACAAAAATATTTTTTATTTTAGCTTGTTTTTTTAGCGTCAATACTGCTATCGCGCAGTCAAGTGATGATTACTGCAGAGAGTTTACTCAAACATTCACAATTTCAGGTAAAACCGAAACCGGCTATGGTACGGCTTGTTTGCAAGAAGACGGGTCCTGGAAAATAATTTCTCAGGAAGACAATAATGAGGATAATCAGGATAACAATATAAGCTATGTGGTAAAAGAAAAGGATGTGTATATAGTACCAAGAACAGTAATTATTACTCCTGGGCACAAATGGTATCCAAAACCACATGGACCAAGGCATCACATTCACGGATGGTAAATTCACGTATGGTAAATTTAGGAGGAAAAATGCATAGTAATATTTTAATCTTTACCCTTACATTCATTGCAATATCTCTTGCCGGATGTCATAAACCACACCCGCATCCACAACCTCACTATCCTAAAAATAGCGGGCCTAATAAATTTGATATGCTCGATAGAAACCATGACGGATTTTTAGATAGAGCCGAATTCAGGGAAATACCTGAAAAATTATTTTTTACAATAGATTTTGATAAGAACGGTTTAATTACAAGAAATGAGTTCTCCGCTCACCAAGAAAGGGTAGGCTTTAGAAGAAGATAATATGTGGGCTGCCTGATTACAGCCTGATTACAGTGACTTGCCATTTTTTATGTTTTTACAAATTTCTTCTATATTCTTAATTATTCCTTTTACTTTCTCTTTTATCTCGTCACCCTCCTCTTCCCAAATTATTTTTTCATATTCTTGAGATTCTTGAAGTTTTCCTCTCTTATAAAAGAGAATACAGTAGCGAGAAGCTGCAAGTATATCAGTTATTACCTTGTTCAATTCATTAAATGGTTTGTCTTTATCATCACCAAACCGCGCTTTAAATATGAACCCTGATAAAGATATTTTTTCCAACAGGTCTTTATGTATTAAATTATATCGCTCCTGCGCTCTATAAAAACTATCTAGCGTTTGCTTAAGGCTGGGCTCTTCTTTATCATTACATTGACGCGTTGAGCCTTCATAAGGATTACAAGAGCCAACAGATCTCATATGACTTATAGCCTCTTCAAATTGAGGCAATAAGGCTAACGTATCCTCTGCCAACTCAATATTACGTTTTCCGGCAAACTCTTTTTTCCAAGCACTAAAACCTTTTATCACTGCCCAAGAAGTAATAACTGAGGCAATAATGACAGAAATATCTGATATCATAGCTACAATTTCTAGCACTTAATTATCTCCAACCTTAAGTGCTGCTATAAAGGCACTTTGAGGTATTTCAACATTGCCTATGCTACGCATCTTCTTCTTACCTTTCTTTTGCTTATCAAGTAATTTACGCTTACGCGTAATATCACCACCGTAACATTTTGCCGTAACATCCTTTCTAACAGCGCTTACACTTTCGCGCGCAATAACTTTTCCACCTATAGCAGCTTGAATAGCAATCTTAAACATTTGTCTTGGTATTAAGTCCTTTAGGCGAGCACATAATTCTCTTCCTCTTGCTTCAGCGCGCGTCCTATGCGTCATAAGAGCAAGAGCATCCAGAGGCTCGCCATTTACTAATATAGAAACCTTTACTAAATCACCCTGCTGATATTCATCCATATGCCACTCAAAACTAGCATAACCTTTCGTACATGATTTTAATTTATCATAAAAATCAAATACTATTTCATTAAGTGGCAATTTATATACAACCATCGCACGATTTCCTGCATAGGACATATCTTTTTGAATACCTCTTTTATCAGTACAAAGTCCTAGAACATTTCCTAAATACTCGTCAGGAACCATTATGGTAGCTTCAATCCACGGCTCATACAAAGAATCAATATGAGCAGGATCAGGCATATCCGCAGGATTATGAATATTAATTTCCGATCCGTCTCTTAATCTTATTTTATAAGCCACGCTCGGAGCGGTAGTAATTAAATCCAAATCAAACTCACGGTCAAGACGCTCTTGTATTATCTCTAAATGCAACAATCCTAAGAATCCGCATCTAAAGCCAAGCCCTAGGGCGCCTGATGTTTCCATTTCAAATTCAAAACTGGCGTCATTAAGCCTCAATTTAGCCAAAGAATCCCTTAAATGGTCAAAGTCGGATGCATCAACCGGAAATAACCCGCAAAAAACCACAGGTAAATTAGGCTTAAATCCAGGTAGCATCTGTGAGCAAGGAACCTTATCATCGGTTATAGTATCACCTACTTTACAATCAGATACTT
>JBIKME010000168.1:0-3267 GCA_044359415.1 Rickettsiales bacterium
AAGTGATATTTTAGATCTTACGTCTATTGAGGCCGGATATATGAGTCTTGATGTAAAGCCTTTTAATATATTTGATATGCTGTCTGGTTTGGTAAAATCGGTTGAGGTTAGATTCAAATCTTCTGGTAAGCAGCTATTTTTAGATTGCAATAAAAATATTGGGGTTATGATAGGTGATGAAAAACGTTTACGGCAGGTTATTTTAAATTTGATCAGTAATTCATTTAAATATACTGAAAATAGAGGAAAGATTAGTATAGTGGTTTTCGAAAATAAACTAAGTGATATTGAGTTTGTTGTTGAAGATGATGGCATAGGTATTCCAAGAAGTGAAATAGATAAAGTTTTTGATAGTTTTTTCAAATCTAGCGGCGTAGGTTCTAAGAAAAAAATTGGTGCTGGTCTTGGTTTGTCAGTTGTGAAAAATGTAGTGGAATTGCATGGAGGCACTGTTAGTATAGAGTCAAAATTAGGTGTCGGTACTAAAGTTATTTGTATATTAAAAAGAAACAATGAAAAATTATTATAATGAAAATTGATATATCTGATTTAAAAACAATAAAATCTCTAGCCTGTAAACTGGCAGCTATGGTAAAGATAGGAGATGTTATTGAGTTATGTGGTGATTTAGGTTCAGGTAAAACAACTTTTTCTAAATTCTTTATCAATAGTCTTACAAGTGAGAAAATTGATGTTTTAAGCCCTACATTTAATTTGGTTTACCCTTATGATACAAAGGATTTTACTATCTGGCATTATGATTTATATAGGTTAAAAAACGCAAATGAAATTGAAGAGCTTGGCATATATGATGCTTTTAATGAAGGGGTTTGTCTTATTGAGTGGCCTGAAATTATAGAAGATATATTGCCCGAAGATAGATTAAAGCTAAATTTGCTGTATGAAGGATGCGAAAGACATGTCGTAATTATAGGTTATGGTCTATGGAAAGAAAGGATAATGGGTTTGGATTTATGATTAATCGTGAAGAGTTGATAATAAGTTTTTTGAAAAAAATAGAATTATCCGGAGCTAAAAGAGAGCCGATTGCAAGCGATGCCTCATTTAGGCGTTACGAGAGAATAAAAACTAATAACAGGTCGTTCATGCTAATGGATGCTCCTCCTGTGCGAGAGGATGTTAAACCTTTTATAAATATTGATAAATATTTAAGGGGAGTAGGTTTAAGTGCCCCTGAAATTTATGCTGCCGATGAAAAAAACGGTTTTATTTTACTTGAAGATTATGGTGATGATAGTTTTAGTAATGTATTAGCAGTTTTAGAAAAATCAAAAAAATATAGTGAAAAGAAATTATACTTATCGGCGATGGATGTTTTGATACGTCTTTCCAGCTCTGGAGTGCCAGGTAATATCCCACAATATGACAATGTCTTGCTTGCCAATGAATCTCGTCTTTTAACGGAGTGGTATTTACCAAATATTAAGATTGATACTCATGTGAATAAAGCTGTGGATAAAGCTGTGGATGAATATGTTAGTATCTGGGATGAGTTGTTGACTTTTAATAAAATATCCGATGATGTGATTGTTCTAAGGGATTTTCACGCAGATAATTTGATGTGGTTGCCTGATAGAGCTGGTCTGCAAAATGTAGGTTTACTTGATTTTCAGGATGCCGTAATAGGATCGTGTGTTTACGATATAATATCGCTGCTGGAAGATGCCAGAAGGGATGTATCTAAAGATACTGTCAATGCTTGTATAGAATATTATTTGGATGCGAGTAAGTCTATTGATAAACAGAACTTTATGAAGATTTACGCCATATTAGCGGCGCAAAGAAACTGTAAAATTATAGGTATCTTTGCAAGATTGGCTCTAAGAGATGGTAAAGTTAGATATCTTAATTATTTGCCTAGAGTGTGGCGACATTTAGAAAATGGTTTGAATAATCCGGCTCTTGAGAGGCTTAAAATTTGGTTTGATAATTATATTCCTAAGAGCTGCAGGCACTCTAGCTTGTTTAGTAGCGCGCAAAAGGAGGCTGTAGTTGGTTAATCAAGATTTCTTTCCGAAAGTAGCTATGGTTTTTGCTGCCGGTTTTGGTAAAAGAATGCAGCCTTTAACAAATAAAATACCTAAGCCTTTGGTTAGTGTGTGCGGAAAAACTTTAATTGATTACGCTTTGGATAACCTGGCTTGTTCTGGTGTTAATAAAGCGGTTGTAAATACTCATCATTTATCCGATCTTTTGAAGGAACATTTAAATAACAGAGGCGGTTTGCCGAAAATTGCTATCTCACATGAAGAGGTTATATTAGAGACGGGAGGGGGGATTGTAAAGGCGTTACTCCTGTTAGGAAGTGATCCGATTTTTACAATGAATAGTGATGTAATATTGTTAAATAGAAAAACAAATGCCTTGCAAAGGATGGCAAAAGAATGGGACTCTGATAAAATGGACGTTCTAATGTTGCTTCAGCCTGTAGAGCAAGCAATTGGATATGATGGAGATGGTGATTTTAATTTATCGCCCGGTGGAAGTTTAATCCAAGACTCTTGTAAAGATAAGGAATATGTCTTTACCGGAGTGATGTTGATTAAGCCTGAGCTATTTAATAATGAAAGCGTTAGGCCTTTTTCGGTATATAAAGATTTTATAAGGCCAAAATATATGCGTAAAGATGGTAGTTTCGCAAGGGTTTTCGGTATAGTTCATGATGGATTTTGGTTGCATATAGGAACTTGTGACGCGATTATTGAGGCTGAAAACTTTATAAATAAAATTGTTGAATAAAATACTAATCTCTAAGTTATAAAACCAGCGGATTATGCTGATGATACAGCTATGTTTAACTTGTTTGAAACATCTTGTTTTCCAAAAGAAATGTCAGCTGCTGATAAGACTGCGGCTATCTTTGACATAGGTCCTTACCTTTGAGAATCACCTGCAGTGCCAAATATGAAATTTATATGATTTGGGGTGATATTCTTACTTGATTTTATTGTTAAATGGCATTAGTTTGCACAGGAAAAATAGAATTTAGAAATTTTATGTAGTGCGGAAATGTCTGAAAATAAAAAAATAAATAGCTCTAACAGGCCATTATCACCTCATCTTACAATATATAAGCCTCAAATCACCTCTGTATTATCTATAACTCATAGACTGACAGGCGTAGCTTTGTTAATAGGAGCTGTTTTGCTGGCATGGTGGATTGTTTTTAATGTTTACGGATGCGGCAGCTGTATCAATCCTTTAATAGCTTCTAATTTAGGTAAGATTTTTTTGTTTTTATGGAGC
>JBIKME010000169.1:0-3259 GCA_044359415.1 Rickettsiales bacterium
TGAAGCGATACAGCCGGAATCTGAAGAAAATATACAGTGGCTTGAGCTAAATGCAGAATATTCAAAAATATGGCCTAGCGTTACGCAAAATAAAGAACCTATGGAAAATGCCGAGGAATATAAGGGACAAGCTAATAAATACGAAAGATATTTCAGTGAGAATCCTGGAAAAGGTGATTAACATTATTATTTTCAGTTAGTTATATAGCCATATGTATAAGTTTAAGTAACTGGCAAATAAAATCCATAACAAATAAGGAATCATAAGCAGTGATACTGTTCTTATAGTTGTATAGGTAAGATAAATAATCCAGCCGACCATAATATCCATAGCCACCAGAACTATGAGAGAAAACAGGGTCAGGTTATAATAGAAAAACAAAGGCGTCCAGCTCCAGTTTAAGATTAGACCTAACACATATAAGCTTTTGATAATATTTAGCTCTGGAAAAGGCTGTTTGCGCCAGATTAGCCAGCCACAAGAGCCAATCATTGCGTATAAAATCGTCCAGGCAATCGGAAATACATAATTTTCTGGCGTCAGTGGCGAACGAATTAGCATGTTGTACCAGCTGTTAATTTCTGTCTTGGTTAAAGAGCCGATAGCCCCTCCGGCTGCTATAAGAGCGACAATCCAGATGATTAAAGAGAGGTAGGTTTTATTAGCCTTGGTTTTCATAAACTATCTGACAACCTCACGGCTCGCCATTTTTGCTTCTTTAACAGCTTTCTTTTGCAAAGCAGATTGATATTCTGACCAGAAGCTGATTTTGTATTTATGCTTTCTTTTCAGGGCTATTAAATATTCCTCGTGATTTTGTATAGTGCCCCAGTTTGATATTTTACTATTTAAAACATCGCATGTTACAAGATCTTTAGCTGCATCATTGTAATATTTAGATTTTGCTTTATCGCAAACTGCTTCGAGCATTTTTCTATAAAGGAGAGTTGCAGCAACAGGATCGGTATTTTGTAACAAATCTGCTGTACTCCTGAAAGTAGAATATTGTCTTCCACTCAATTCATTAAATCGGGCGCGCACAAACTTAGCTACTTCTTCGAATTCACTAACATGGACTAAAAAACGCAGAGCCTCATATGGCGTGGAGAATTTAAATGCTTTTTTAATAGTAGCTGCTTTAAAGCTTTCTTTAAAATCTGGTTTTGCAGCTTTTAAAATTTCTTCATAAAGGTCGGGATCGAAATTTTTAGCAAACCATGATATTCTCTCTTTTTGGGCATGTTCATAATTACCATCTAATTCGAGAGCTTGTATTTTTAGAGCTTTTTCATCGCTTTGCCAAGTTTGATGATTGACCGATGTTTTCATTTTGTCTAACCAATCGAGCGCTTCTTTTGGGCGCTCAGCTTTGATTAATCTTTTTGCTATCTCAATATGATTGCGAGCATTAATACCATCTTCAGAACTACAGGCATCTATATATTCTTCAACATTGTCTTTGCAATCTGCAATAGATTTTAGAGCATTGTTTATAGTCAAGCTGTTTGTATCATTTGCGACATGCTGAATTTTTCTTTTAAGTAAATCCAAGTCTTGATCTTTTAATATGCCTTTAAAGTTGCTAATGATATTAGAGTAACTGCCATAATTATCATTCATAAATAGCGTAAAAATTAGTTCTACAAGTTCATCATTCTTTAGGTGATTGGAATTTTTGGCAAGTGAAGCTAGGTCTTCGGCAGCGGTAACAAATACTTCGCTGACGCTGCCATTACTGTCATCAACTCGCTCTAGCGTATTGTTATACAAATCTAGAAATATAAGCATCATTTCAAAAGCAATCTTTGGAGACTTAGCTTGCAAATCATTTATAATTCTCAAACGCAAGTCATTTAAATCATTGGCTAAAGAATCAGATTGGTAATATTCGACGAATCTTGAAGATTTTTTAAGGTATGTAATTTCTTTTTTAATCAGAATGACTATTTTTTTAGGATTATCATCTAAGCCTGCAAAAATTATATCAAGCTGCGTTTGAAGATTATAATTATTATCATATAATGATATTAATATATCGACAAGTTTTTCATGAGTTGTAGACATTAACAGCTCTCTTTTTGATAATGGGCTGTTTTGTAAGTTGTCCCTAGACATCTGTAACCTCTTTTATAATTATTTTTTGTGTTTCAGCTTCCGAAATGTTTTTATCTTTAATTTGGCAAAGCTCAAATGTGGCTTTCCATAGAGCCCAGGCACGTGCGCGGAGACAGGTATTTGAGTCCATATTAATGTTTGTAAAAAAAATATCGCGCGCTTTTCCGGATAAATAGGTCCAGCCAATTACAAGATCGCAAGCAGGGTCTCCAATAGCAGTGCAACTAAAATCAATGACCGCGGATAATTTACCTTTATCCATCAGCAGATTGCCAATTGCAAAATCCCCGTGAATCCATATGTTTGTTTTCTCCCATTTTGTAGCGCAAGCCTTATCCCATAAATCTAATGCTATGGTTACATCTATAACATCAGTCAATTTTGCAATTTGTTCCCGAAACCCGTTGTCGTAAATGCCGATATGGTCACCTCGCCACCAGTTGTGTTGCCCGGGCCTGGGGCCTCTAACATTTGTAATTGCGTGAAGCTCTTGTAAAAATTTGGTAAGATCCAAAGCAAGCCGTTCTTTTTCTTGATCAGCTAAAGTCAGTAGATTAATGCTTTTACCTGGCAGCCAGTTATAGATAGAAAATGGATAAGGATAATCGGCCGATGGTTTGCCCATGTTAATAGGAGCAGGAATGCTAACACTTAAACTTTTTGCTAATTGCGGTAATAACTCTTGCTCTTTTGGAACTTGTAAAGCGTATTGTGCTGTTGTTGGTATGCGAATGAGCATATCCGATCCCAATCTGTAGGTTCGATTATCATGGCCTTGTTGTTCAACCTCTGTGATAAGGAGGGCTTTGTATTTTGGAAACTGGGTAGCTATTAGTTTGCGTACAAGATCATGAGTGATAACAATCGCTTTATCATTCATAACTATCTGCCATAACAGAAACTGAAGTGAGGTTTAAAGTAAGCTATGTCTATTTTCCTTCTTTCAGTTATTCGTAGTATACTAGGCTTTTGCTCATTATACGAAAAAATTTAATAAGTAAGGTAAGCTTTAAGCACTTAACAGAATAATTCATGATACATTTAAATTCAACATTTCTTATGGAAAATATTTTATATCATTGGTTGAAGGATTTCGTGAACTCGAATAGTTAATATTGCAGCTTTGTCTGTAAAAATTTGGTA
>JBIKME010000170.1:0-3241 GCA_044359415.1 Rickettsiales bacterium
ATTTTTTGTTTTTATAATGGTGTTATAGAAGTTATTAATTGTGTGTTGGGGGTCTCCAAATTAGCAATGAATTACTTTCTTAGGAAGTTAGTTTAAGGTTTTATATCAAATTATCTAAATTTACTTTATATAATTTGATATAAAACCTTGAATTAAATTTTATTTCTGTTGACAGTTGAACTACAATTGTCATAGAAAACTAATAGTTATTTTTTTTAACCAACTTAGCTAAATCGGAGTTAAACATGTCTTATTCACAAAAAGGTTTTACATTAATCGAGCTACTTATTGTAGTGGCGATATTAGGTATCTTATCAGCTGTGGCAATTCCTCAGTTCCAAGGATATCAACAACAAGCAAAAGTAAATGCTGTAAAAGTAACAGCTAAAAACGTACAGAAAGTATTATCAGGAGAGGTTGCTAAATGTAGTTCGGGTGCTCTTGAAACAGTTTTAGGCGCAACTACTGTTACCTGCGCAACTGCAACTGCTGATGACTATATTGATTCTGTTGTGGCATACTTTAATACAACTGAAGGTGCTGTTAATCCATTTGATGGTACCGGCCAGCTAACTGATGGGGCTGTAGCTGCAAATGGTGCTATAGGTTTGGCTGTTAACGGTAATAACATTGATATCAATACGCTGGTTGATTTAGATAATGATGCTGCTTTTACTGGTACAGGTGAAGATGAAATAATAACAGTATTCATAGAGTAGTGTTATTTACTAATAAGAAGGGAGGATTTTCCTCCCTTTTTTATTTTAATTATCGGATGGTTTATGCAAAAAGGTTTCACAATAGTAGAGCTGTTGATAGCAATATCTATAATCGGCATCCTGTCGGCAATTGCAATCCCTACCTATAGGGGACATATATTGGAGGCTAAAAGTACTATCGCCAGAAATAGTTTGAGAGCTATATATCTGAAAGAAATGGAGTGGATGTCTGATAACGGAGCATATTTTGTTACCGGGTGTATAGCTGACGACAGCTCGGATTTCATAAATACTAATTTATTTAATGGTGATCAGATGCTTGATAACGAATCATTTTCATATTGTATTCAATTGGGCGCTGATGATTCTGAATTTACTGCTATTGCTACGCTAAATAGCGATGATAGCGTTATATATACAATCAATCAAAATAATGTAACTAATTTTTAGTTACAGTAGATATGGATTTTCTATGGATAGTAATAAAAAATTATCGATTCTTTTAGTTGAAGACAATAGTATATTTATTAATATTGTAGAAGAAATGTTAGAAGGGTATGATTTATTATCCGCTGTAACATATCAAGAAGGCTTAGCAAAATATAAAGAAAACACCCCAGAGATAACATTTTTAGATATATCTCTTCCGGATGGAAGTGGGCATGATCTGTTAAAAGAAATAAGAAGGATCACCCCTGATGCGTATGTTATAATGATGACCGCAAGTAGAATTAGAGAAGATATATTGCAGTCAATGAAAGAAGGGGCTGAGGGATATATTATGAAGCCTTTTTCCAGTGAGATGGTAAAAGAATGTATAAAGGAATATTACGAGTATAAGTCTAAAAAAATATAAGCGTTTTTTGCAGTTTGCAGAGCATTTTTTTGCCGGTTTTACTAGTAATATGTATAACTGCGCTGCTGTTTTTCCATCCTTGGTTTTAAAATTCCAGCGCAGTAGTCAACTAAATATTTTATTGTTTATCTTAATTGTACTAATATATTTATATTATAGTTTTTGTAACGTTCGTCTTAAGATTACTAAGATGTTTGAATTAATTTAAAGGCAGTATATAAAAACCTCAGAAACTTTAAAATCTTTTTAATATTTAAGATGTTAAAGGAGGTTAACTATTTTTTAATCTTTTGTTGCTAATGTTAAGATAATTAATAAAATTTGTGGTTATAAGTTATGTCAATAGAAGGTGATGAGGTTCAGCATTTTGAACTTTCAGAAGAAGAAGTTCATCAGTTAATTAAGAGTCCCTTCGAGAAAAGAACTGAACTTAACGATAAAATAGCAGCTTATTACCAAAGCGGAGGCTTTAGTGAAGAGCAAATGGTCGCGGCAGCAAAAGTTTTTGGTATCCTGGTAAAAGATGCAGAGGTAAAAATTAGAAAAGCTCTCTTTGACGAGGTGCAAAAGCAAGATAATATAGCTAAAGATGTAATGATGGCTTTTGCGCATGATATACAAACAATAAAGTTGCCTGTACTACAATTTTCAGATGTTTTAACAGATGAAGATCTAATAGAAATTGTAACCTCAACTGAAAAGAATAATAATCTACAATCTGAGCTGTTATTAAAGGATAAAACTAATAATCAAGAGGATAACGTAGAAAAAACTAAGGAAAATAACAGTTTATTGAATGTTCTTGATAAGATTTATGATAAAGACGAAATCTTAGGATCAATGATTGATAGAAATAATCTGCCTATAACCGTAGTTAGCAATTTAGTAAAAAGAGTATCAGATAGTTTATACAGTAAATTGCTAGAAAAACATTTGGATCATTTTAAATTAATTGATCAGAATATAATAGCCAAAAGTTGTGATGTCGCAATTTTGCGAATTATTGGTTTACGTAGTAAGAGTGAAGAATATGATAGATTTACACAAATAATTAAACATTTAGACATATCAGAAGAGCTGATTCCTATATATGCATTATGCATGGGAAATTTGCATATATTTCAAGTGATAATAGCCAGAATTACACAAACACCTGTTCAAAATATAAAAACCTTAATCATGGACGAAAGTAACAAAGGCTTTAGAGCTATGTATCTAAGCTCGGGTTTATCTAAAGATCTGTTGGAAGCATCTGAGTATATATTGCAGGCTATGAGGGAAATATATAAAGAAGAGGGCGACTTAGAAAAATCCGGTAATATTGCCTCAAAAATCAATTACAGGATTAATAAGCATCTCAGCTCCGTAAATGAAGTCAAAAATTTGGATTATCTTTTATCTATTGTTAATCAGTATTCGTCTTAGAAAAGTGATTAACACAAAAAGATTAACACATATAATCCGGAATAATTTTTTCAAATATCGCTTTAATATCGGATATGTAAATTGATTCTTCATCCACAGTTATTGTGTCAGCTACAGTGATACCTATTTCTTCTGCGTAAATACCTAGTTGTTGAGCGGCTGATAAAATTTCCGAAGATTTAGAAGGGTGTGATGATATTATATATCTTGCCTGATCCTCGCCAAATAAATAAGCAAACTT
>JBIKME010000172.1:0-3234 GCA_044359415.1 Rickettsiales bacterium
TAGATCTCTATCATCACCAAAATTTTCACTTATTACATCAATCTCACCTAAGAAAAAATCATCATTTTCAATTATATTAACAATATTAACTCTTGAATTACCTTCTATTAAAACCTTTACAGTACCGTCAGGCAATTTTAAAAGCTGCAGAACCTCAGCCAAAACCCCTACAGAATATAAATCTTTAGCAGCAGGATCATCTTTGGTCGCATCTTTTTGCGTTACCAGCAAAATCATTTTATTTTTTTTTATTACATCCTCAAGGGCACTAATAGATTTTTCCCTACCCACAAACAAAGGGGCTATCATACCTGGAAAAATTACAATATCTCTTAGCGGTAAAAGTGGGTATAAACCGGCTTCATCTTCATATATATTTTTCATAGATTCACAGTTTTTACAATTTATCAAAAAGCTTTTTTGCTATTTCTTTATTATACCTAAGTAATATAGTATCTAATCTAAAAAAATCAATGACCCACCACAAACCTAATCCACCTAAAGTAAGAAAAAACAGCAAAAACATCGCCCATTTTCCAACATATGCATAATGAAAACTAAAAACCCAGAATAGTATAATAAAATCAGTTTTCTTTTTTTTCTTATAAGACTCAGCAAGATTCGTTTTCTTCTCAAGAGAAAGCAATTGAAAATCCTTACCCAAAAAACCTTCAAGCTCAACTCTTACAGGGTCAGTGATATTAGCACTCATAAACTAAACATTAAGTAAAAACATTTTATATCGGTATAACTAACCTGTAACTTTATCTTTCTTCTCTTTTTTTGAAGCCTTCTTACCTTTTGTTTCAAATACCAAGAGAGGTTCTTCTTTCTTTTCAACCACCTCTTTATTAATTAAAACCTCTTGCAAATCCTTCATTCCCGGAACGTCAAACATTAGATTTAGCAATATTTCTTCAAGTATAGCTCTTAAACCCCTTGCACCAGTTTTTCTCATTATAGCTCTTTTTGCAACAGCTATCAGAGCATCTTGTTTAAATTCAAGCTTAACATTTTCCATTTCAAACAATTTTTGATATTGCTTAATTAAGGCATTTTTAGGAGTTGTAAGTATTTCTATTAAAGCTTCCTCATCTAAATCACTTAATGTAGCTATAACAGGCAAACGTCCTATAAACTCAGGTATCAGACCATATTTAATTAAGTCTTCAGGCTCTAATTCCTGCAACAGGTCTCCAACTCTTCTATTATCCACACTTCTGACATCAGCACCAAAACCAATAGCTGTTCCCTTACCCCGAGTGGCAATAACCTTCTCAAGTCCAGAAAAAGCTCCACTGCAAATAAACAGTATATTTGTCGTATCAACTTGCAAAAACTCCTGCTGAGGATGCTTCCGTCCACCCTGAGGAGGCACTGAGGCTATAGTACCTTCCATTATTTTTAACAACGCTTGTTGCACTCCTTCTCCGGATACATCACGTGTAATTGAAGGATTATCAGACTTACGAGAAATTTTATCGACTTCATCTATATAGACAATTCCCCTTTGAGCACGTTCAACATTATAATCCGCAGCCTGTAGCAATCGAAGTATAATATTTTCGACATCCTCACCGACATAACCAGCTTCAGTTAATGTTGTAGCGTCTGCCATTGTAAAAGGAACATCTAATATCCTTGCCAAGGTCTGGGCTAACAAAGTCTTACCGCATCCTGTAGGACCAACAAGTAAAATATTAGCTTTAGCAAGCTCGATCTCGCTATTGCCTTTTTCTATATGAGCTATTCTCTTATAATGATTATGTACCGCAACAGAAAGAATCTTCTTAGCATTTTGCTGACCAATAACATAATCATCCAAAACTTTACATATTTCTTTTGGATTTGGCACGCCATCACCGTCAGTAACTAAGGAAGACTTATTCTCTTCACGAATAATATCTAAACAAAGCTCTACACACTCGTCACAAATAAAAACAGTTGGTCCCGCAATTAACTTACGCACCTCATGCTGACTCTTACCGCAAAAAGAGCAGTAAAGAGTATTTTTGGAATCTTGTCCGTCAGATTTTACCATATTTAAACCTATATAGTTTTAAATTACTTTTTATCATCACCAGGTCGACTTGTTATTACCTTATCTACCAAACCAAATTCCCTTGCTTCTTCAGCAGTCATGAAGTTATCACGCTCCATATTTTTCTCAATAAAAGACAAAGGTTTACCGGTATGCTTAACATACATTTTATTAAGACGCATCTTCATCTCTAATATTTCTTTTACGTGAATTTCCATATCAGTTGCCTGACCTTGGTATCCACCTGAAGGCTGATGTATCATAACTCTGGCATTAGGTAAAATAAAACGCTTTCCTTTAGCTCCGGCAGTTAGTAGCAGAGAACCCATAGAAGCAGCCTGCCCCATACATAAAGTGCATATATCTGGCTTTACATACTGCATTGTATCATAAATAGCAAGGCCGGATGTGACTACGCCACCCGGCGAATTTATGTAAATATATATATCTTTATCAGGATTTTCAGATTCTAGAAACAACAACTGGGCACAAACCACACTCGACATACCGTCGTGAACTTGACCGTTAATAAAAATAATTCGTTCTTTAAGAAGTCTAGAGAATATATCAAAAGCTCTCTCACCTCTATTTGTTTGCTCTACAACCATCGGAATCAAATCTAACCGAGGATCAAAAACATCACTCATATATTACCTATCTAATAAGTTATTGTTCATTTCATTATATAGATAACAACTCAGTAAATAGCAAGCAATTGCAAGCAAATAAATTAAGTTACCATTCCAAATATAATTTATATCATAAATGCACAACAAGATAGGCGCAAGGCGATAATCAAAATATAATCATATTTTCAGTGGATAAAAGAAAATATTAACTCTTATTATTCCTCACCCGCCTCAAACTTTAGCAATTCTTTAGTTGTAATTTTCTTTTCAACAAGTTTAATTTTACTTTTTATATAATCAACAACTTTATTTTCTAACACCGGACCTCGCAAACTCTGCAAAGCATCTTTATTTTTCTGATAAAACTCTAGGACTTTCATCTCCTGGCCAGGATATCTTTTGGCCTGTTCAAAAACTGCCTTACGCATTTCTTCCTCTGTAACAGCAATGCCGTTCCTATCGCCTATTGTGGCTAAGATCATTCCTACACGTACTCTTCTTTCTGCAATTTTTTTATATTCAAGATCTTGACTTAAGACTTTTTCAGAATCATCGGAGTCTTGT
>JBIKME010000173.1:0-3233 GCA_044359415.1 Rickettsiales bacterium
CGGATTTGCTTAATTTAGCCGCGCGCTCAACTAACATAAGATTGGCATGCGGAATCCACAATGATAGTAGCTTAGCTAACTCAGTCATACGCTCAACTTTATCAGCGACGCTACCTAATTGCGCATGAAAAATGACCTTTTTTAGATCAGTAAAACGCAGCTCAAGAGATTTATTTTTATCCTGATCCCAGAAAAATTTAGCATCCTCTAACCTGGCTCGCAATACCCGCTCATTGCCATCTATTATCCGCGCGCCCTGATCTTGAGATTTCATATTTGAAACTACTATAAAATATGGAGCTATATGTCCTTTTTCATCTAATAAAGAAAAATATTTCTGATGAGAACGCATTGCGGTGATCAGCACCTCCTGCGGTAAAGACATAAATTTTTTATCAATTGAACCTAATAAAACTACCGGAAACTCAACTAATCCTGCTACTTCATTAAGCAACCTCTCATCATCTGCTACTCTTAACTTTAAAGAGCGAGCAATCTCTGAAGAACTCTTAGATATAATGTCTTTCCTATCTTTGATATCTAAGATAACAGAGGATATCTTTAACTTTTCCTTATAATCATCAAAATCAGCTACCTCAAATTCCTGAGGGTTTAAAAATCTGTGTCCGTAACTTTTATTATTGGCAGTAATATGGCCGAATTTAATATTCAGAACCTGACCATTATACAAACATAAAATATTATGCAGCGGCCTTATCCAGCGAATTTCATTATTATTCCATCGCATGGATTTAGGCCATGTATACGAAGCGATAAACTCACTTATTATTCTACATAACAATTCTGATACCAAACTACCTTTTTTCTTTATTGTAGCAAAATAGAAATCGCCTTTATCAGTTTTTTTAAGCACAAGATCTTCTATTGTTAAGCCGGTAGATTTTAAAAAACCGTTAATAGCGCTTTCCGGAGCATCGGCTCTGGGCCCTCTTCTTTCATCTATAGTATCCTTGAGTTCTTTAGGTAAACCTAATATTACCATCGATAAACGTCTTGGCGTTGCATATGCTTTTATTGATTTAAAATCAATAAAATGTTCTTTTAATTTTTCAGAAAAGCCAATTTCAAAATCCTCTGCCGCCTTAATCTGAAGTTGGGCAGGAATTTCTTCACTGAATAATTCAAGCAGCAACTGAGTCATTATTTTTTCACTCTATTATTTTCATCTAGTAAAATTACCTTAGGTTTAAAGTCAGATGCCTTTTCTTCTTCTATTTGTTTATAAGCGCATATAATGACCAAATCATCTTTTTGTACGAGTCTGGCGGCTGCACCATTAACACATATCTCTCCCGACCCTCTAGTCCCGGCGATGGTGTAGGTAGTAAAACGATGACCGTTGTTAATATTTAAAACATCAACCTGCTCATATATCAATATTCCGGCCTGTTCCAATAAATCAATATCGACAGTTATTGATCCTTCGTAATTAAGATCAGCTTGCGTAACCGTAGCCCGATGTAATTTACCTTTTAACATTGTAATCACTTAAGTTATCTCCTAGCAACTTTCAATCCATTTTTCACAACATGCCTTAGCAAGAGTTCTTACCCTTCCTATATATGAAGCCCTCTCTGTTACACCTATAACACCACGCGCATCCAGCAAATTAAGATGATGACTTGCCTTTAAGGCAAAATCATAAGCGGCAAGAGGCAGATTTTTACTTATTAAACTTAAACACTCTTTTTCATAATCATCAAAATGTCTGATTAGCATATCTGTATTTGCGTGTTCTAAATTAAAAGCAGAGAATTCTCTTTCATCTTGCTTGTAAACATCTCCGTATGTGACATTCTTGTCATTCCACACAATATCATAAACACTTGACTTACCCTGTATATACATAGCTAATCTTTCCAGACCATAAGTCAACTCTCCTGGTATAGGGTTGCAGTCAATACCACCTACTTGCTGCATATAGGTAAACTGGGAAACCTCCATACCATCACACCAAACTTCCCAACCTAGCCCCCACGCTCCAACAGTAGGATTTTCCCAATCATCTTCAACAAACCGTATATCATGATCCATTGGATCTATATTTATTTCCTTCAAACTATCTAAATATAGCTGCTGAATATTTTCCGGTGAGGGTTTTAAAATAACCTGAAACTGGTAATAATGCTGCAGCCTGTTAGGGTTTTCGCCATATCTACCGTCTTTAGGCCTTATGGAAGGCTGAACATAAGCCACATTCCATTCACTAGGCCCTAAAGAACGCAGCACTGTTGCAGGATGCAGCGTACCTGCTCCTACTTCAGTATGATAAGGCTGCATAATCAAACAACCTTTATTCATCCAGAATGCTTGCAGACGCATTATCATATTTTGAAACGGCAGCAGTTCTTTTTGCATTTTTTTTATCATTGCCTAAGACTCTTACTTAAATAAGTAAGAAAATTTATAATGCAAAACAAGCAACTTATCAAGAGTAGAGTTGCCCGGACAGTATTTTTCACTATACAAGAATCTTATAATTAAAACAATCTACACTTTAAGCATCAAGCATGTATTATAAAGGTAAGCCTTTTAATAAATTCTGCAAGTCACAGCTCAGTTATGGAGGGGCAGAAAAAATAGGAGTAGAATATCTACCATATCTACAGTGAATAATTATTTATTTTATTGAGTTTTATTGCTTAGCCTTAAAACGAAAATATGGGTTATAATTTTTACCCATACTTCTGAGATTGATTGCTCCACTATTGACATCCTTGGGTGATGCTTCCTTGTTTTTAATAAAAAATATTGAAAAAGTTTTATATTTAGTAACTCTCCTACTCTGGCCTAATTTTTAGGCGCATGCTTTGAAATAAAACAGCTACATCCTTTGTGGTTTTAAGCATATGCAGTATAAGCCACCTTTCTTTACGAATAATCTTTGCCGTTATTTGATAGATGGTTTTAATAAAGATTTGCAATTCATAGTCTGGTTACTATAATTTGCTTTACAAACGAACAAAATAGATGTATAAAAAGTGTCGATAATGAGTTATATGTATATATAAAATGTAACTTAATACATAATAAACTTATAATAAAGAGAAAAATTATGCCATCAAAAATTATAACCGCAGTGGCAGTATGTTTAGGATGTTTGTAAGCGTTCTTTGTAGGCGGTCTATTAAATTTTTGTCAAAATAGTAAATTACTCCAATCAAACAATAAAAGCTAAGGAGTATTATACAATGTCATTATATTTATCAGCA
>JBIKME010000174.1:0-3231 GCA_044359415.1 Rickettsiales bacterium
ATCCATTGTACAGATTCTCGCCATTGTTGTTTGTTGTGACGATAGTATTTCATTATATTGCCTACTATCATTGAGCATATAATTAAAGCGCTAAGATAATAAAAAATTTTCTTTGATAAATTTTTTTCTAATATATGTGCGATTAAAAATAAAACAGCTGGCATTAGTATTAGATAATTACGATCTGTTGTTATTGGTTTAATGATACCTATACTTTGTGCCAAAGCTATTGTAAGTATAATTATTAGCAACAAAGGATATGAAGTTGCCTGGTCTAAATGTAGTTTGCCCGCTTTTTTAAAGATTGCATAAACAATAGCTCCAGTTAATAATATCAGGGCTATTTTGGGCCCTATGATTAATTTTACCGTCTTTAATATAACTTGCGGATCATTTGTACTGCCTGGACCTGCTCCCTTAATCATATGAGAATGGTGAAATACGACCCATGCGAAAACTAGAGAAAGCGTTATTGCTCCGATAAAACAAAAAGCAAGTGACATTCTTTTGTTACGATAATTTAATATAACCAAGGCTATTAAGGATGTTCCAAAAACTATTGCGCCAAAATAATGTGTAAAACTAGCAAGTAAACCAAAAACAGAGTAGGCTAATAATGCTTTATAAGAAACGTGACTAAAATTTTTTATTTGAACGTTTATATTTATAGTCGATAAAGTGATAACTGTTGAAAACAAAATAAGAAGAGCATACGAGCGCGCTTCTTGTGCAAAATATATTCCGGCATATGAGCATGAAATAAGAGCTAAGAAAAAATATAAAGCATCTTTCGGAAGGAGTCTTCTTGAATAAAAAAAGGCTACTATTATAGTTAAAATACTAAAAAATACACTTGGAATTCTTAATGTAATTTCACTGACTCCTGTTAACATTGTCCAATAATGCATAATAATAATATATAAAGGAGGATGCACGTCGCCGAGAATGCGTTCATTGAAAATATACCAAAGAGGTAAATCATGCTGTGAAAGAAGTGCTGTGTAAATCTCATCACCCCAGAGACTTTGGTAATCAAGTAAGAACAATCTCATGCCTATACCAATTGCGCTAAAAAAAATCACAGATATAGAAAAAATATTACTTTCAGATAATTTCATTATGCGAAGCTTCTTATTATTACAAAAATGAACTGGTGTTCTCATTTAATATCAGGTTAACACAGGATAACAATAGATTTTATGTGCAGAATCTGAATGGTTCTTGCCATTTATATTGCAGGCAAAAGCGCCGCCTGCTGACATATTTTTTGTGCTGGGGATGGCAGGCAGAATCCATCCTTTTGGTATGGTTACATCAAGGATTTCAGCGAGTGTTACGCCTTCTTTCTCGTCGAAATTAAGGAATTTATCCAGCCCATCTGGTAGCATCACCCCATTTTTATTTAACGATGCATTACCATATGAGTGCCCATGGCCACGAGCAATTAATGAGCTACCTTCTTGCACAACAGCAGTAACATCACTTTGTTTTTCAGGGCGATAAGCTATGTACTCTGCCTTAGAATAATTACCCCATCCTGATAGTGCTTGTTGTTTTCGGGGCTGATTCATAACACTTGATAATATAATTTTTAAAATTAAGGATGTTTATAGATAAAGAATTTATCAGGATTTTTATATAATAAACTTGCTATTCTGGCTATATGAAATTAATTATAAGCTAAATTTCAAGTATAAATGGATATTATTTATGATAACCAGCGGCCTTACACTAAAAAGTTTTAAGTATTTTGATATATTTAATTTAATTATATTATATTAATAATATTATCCGCAGTATTTCTACAATTTGCCGTTGATGATGAATTTATAACTTTCCGCTATGCCCACAACCTCATTAAAAATGGTATATGGAACTGGAATGCCGATAAAGATTTTGTTGAAGGTTATACAAATTTTTCCTATGCAGTTCTTGCCATAATCCCGCATTACTTTGGAATTTCAACCCATCTGTTTTTTAAATTTGTCGGCTATGGATTGCTGGCTTTATTTACCTTGCGCGCAAGGTCCTTATGCGCTGAGCCGTTATCCAGGTTCCTGGTGACATTATTCATATGTACTAACCCTTATATGTATATTCACTTCCTTTCCGGACTTGAAACGCCATTATTTATGCTGCTGATTTTGGAAATATTTATCCAAATTGGTAAACTTATGGAAGGCAAAAAACCCTCAGGATGTTTTTATCTTGTGGCACTCCTTTTGCCACTTACCAGGCCGGAAGGAGCTGTATTTACAGCCTCAGCAATGCTTGTAATGCTATATAAGAGCAACTGGAAAATTCCAAGGGATATAGGTTTTTGGCTAATGCTGGTTGTAGGTTCTGCCTATGCAGTGTGGAGATACCAATATTTTGGTTATTTATTGCCCAATACAGTATATGCAAAATCCCACAGGCATTTTGGTATGATAGGTTCAGTATTTAATATTCTGGAAGCGCGTTACTATATTGTGGCGATGCTTATAACAGCTTTTGCCATACGCAATAGAATTTTTACAATTGTGACAATAACCACTGTTGTTGTGCATCTGATCGCATATGTATTTACTGAGCTTGCAATGAATTATTCATACCGTTTTTTCATGCAAATTTATATTCCGCTGTTTGTATATGCGATTTATTTTATCAGCCGCAAAAATGTGAAAGATTTATCAGGATATTTCAATAATAAGGTTACTGCTTATCTTACTGCTTTATTACTCCTTATCCTGCCGAATTTAGATTATGTAAGTTTATTCGCATCTGTAACAAGTGGGGCCAGAACACACGATGCTTATAAAAAAGTTGGTGATACATTAAATAAATATAAGGATAAAAACTATACACTTATGGTGGGTGATGCCGGTGTTATACCATATTATGCAGATTGGAAGGCCTATGATTCAATTGGCCTTACAGATGTGGAGATAGCGCATGATAGAAATAGTCTTGAATATATGCGGAAAATAAACCCTGATGTTATTTTTATGCACTCCACAGGAACTGATTTAAACGCTCTGCGCCTTAAAAATCACGGGTTTGATGTAGTTTATGATTATATTAAAGAAAATGGCAATTATGATTTTGTCTCGTCTATTAAGCTTTCAACTTCATACTATATGGCTGTATTTGTTAAGAAAGATTTAGCCGACTACAAAAGTATCAAAAATGATTTAATTGAGGATGCTAAATTCGCTGCAGTGGCAAATTCAAATGAAAATAAAGGGCAAA
>JBIKME010000012.1:0-11957 GCA_044359415.1 Rickettsiales bacterium
AGGCAATTGATCATATTATTAACTCTGCGGCGAAGACTTTGTATATGTCAGGTGGGCAGGTAAAATGCCCGATTGTATTTAGAGGACCAAACGGAGCTGCAGCTCGTGTGGCTGCTCAGCATTCGCAATGTTATGCCAGCTGGTATGCGCATATACCGGGTTTAAAGGTTGTGGCGCCATATTCAGCAGCAGATTGTAAAGGCTTGCTAAAGGCCGCTATTCGCGATCCGAATCCAGTAATATTTTTAGAAAATGAAATTACTTACGGTATGTCTTTTGATGTACCTGAGGGTGATCATATAGTTCCTATTGGTAAGGCTGCGGTTTTACGTCAAGGCAGTGACGTGACTATCACGGCATTTTCTTTGCAGGTTAAATATGCCTTAGAAGCAGCTCAGCAATTAGCTAAAGAGGGTATTGAGGCGGAAGTTATAGACTTAAGAACAATAAGACCACTTGATCGTGAAACAATTGTAAAATCAGTTAAAAAAACCAATAGAATTGTTTCCGTTGAAGAGGGGTGGCCTTTCGCGGCAATTGGTTCTGAAATAGCTGCTTTAATAATGGAGGAGGCTTTTGATTATTTGGACGCGCCATTTGTACGTGTCACGGGAAAAGATATTCCTTTGCCATATGCTGCTAATTTGGAAAAATATGCCTTGCCAAAAACAGAAGATATAATACAAGCAGTTAAGGGTATGGCAGTTAAGGGTATGTTGTAGGGCTTTAATGTTATGAAAAATTTTAATGAGAAATGTTATCAGTTATTATTAAAAGTACCAAAAGGCAGGGTTACTACATATAAGGCTATTGCAAACGCACTTGGAACCAATGCTTATAGGGCTGTAGGTAATGCGATGAATAAAAATACTAATATACCGATGATACCTTGTCACAGAGTCGTTGGAAGTAATGGGTTTCTAACTGGTTATGCTTTGGGATTGGATAAAAAAATACAATTGTTAAATTCAGAAAATGTGCAAGTTAAGAATAATAAAATATTAGATTTTAAAGATAAATTATTCAGTGATTTTAATATATAGCTGAAAAAACTGAGGAGAAATAATGCCAATAGAAATTACAATGCCTGCTTTATCACCTACAATGACAGAAGGTAATTTAGCCAAATGGTTAAAGAATGAAGGTGATACAGTATTACCAGGTGACGTTATCGCTGAAATTGAAACAGATAAAGCAACCATGGAAGTTGAATCTGTAGAAGAGGGGATTATAGGTAAAATTATTGTTCCTGCCGGAACAAATAATGTTAAAGTTAATGCTGTTATCGCATTACTTTTAACAGAAGGAGAAGATAAAAATTCTCTAAAGGATTTTAAAATAAAAGCAGAAGAGCCAAAAGAAATAAAACAAGCAATTATCGATCAAAATTTGGATAAGGTTGAAGTTGCCCCGGTTGTAAAATCATCTTCTGCTTCTTTTGGTGGATCTATGACTATGTCTCCGGTTTTTACACCGGTTACTTCTGTAAAAGGTACAAACAAAACAGAGGCGGCGGTTGTTAAAGCTTCGCCTATTGCAAAAAGAATCGCAAAAGAAGCCGCTATTGATATAGGAGCACTAAACGGGACAGGGCCAAAAGGTCGTATTGTAAAGAGCGATGTAGAAGAAGCAATTAGGACTGGCGGAGTTTCCGGAAGAGTGTCACGTAACTTAGTAGAAGTTACTGAATATCCTAATGATAATATGCGCAAGATTATTGCTAATAGATTATTGCAATCAAAACAACATGTACCGCATTTTTATTTAAATGTGGATTGTATTTTAGATAATCTTTTAGAGATGCGTAAGGTTTTAAATGATGAGGCCTTTATAGACCGCGATACAGGCCAGCCTGTTTATAAATTATCAGTAAATGATTTTATTATCAAGGCGGTAGGTAAGGCTATGTATAAAGTGCCGCAAGTAAATGCCACCTGGACAGAAGAAAAAATATATTATTTTAATAATATAGATATTGCTGTTGCGGTAGCAATCGAAGGAGGGCTTATCACTCCTATAGTAAAAAATGCGGATCAAAAGAAAATCACTTCAATTTCTATTGAAATGAAGGAGTTAGCTAAACGTGCTCGTGATGGAAAATTAGCTCCTGAGGAATTCCAGGGGGGAGGCTTTAGTATTTCTAATTTAGGTATGTACGGAATTAAAAACTTCAATGCCATTATCAATCCTCCTCAGGCGTGTATTTTAGCTGTAGGAGCGGGTGAGGAAAGGGCGGTAGTTAAAAACGGAGTAGTAGTGCCTGCTACAGTGATGACCGTTACTTTATCTTGTGATCATCGTGTTGTAGATGGTGCAGTTGGCGCTATGTTTTTAGCAGAGTTTAAAAAATATATAGAAAGTCCGGTTACATTATTAATTTAAGATGCCTGCTGCTGATAAAGTTTATGAGGATAAAATGTTATGAGGATAAAATGGAAAATAATTTTGATATAGTAGTAATAGGTGGCGGACCAGGCGGTTATGTAGCGGCTATACGTGCTTCTCAACTAGGGATGAAAACTGCGATTGTGGAGGCTAATCATTTAGGGGGTATTTGTTTGAATTGGGGTTGTATACCAACTAAAGCATTACTTAGATCTGCCGAGGTTCTGCGTACCGTACAGAATGCAAAGGAGTTTGGTATTAATGTTAATAATATAAGTTTTGATATTAAACAAATTGTGCAACGATCACGCGATGTTTCTAGAAAATTATCCAATGGTATCAGTCATTTAATGAAAAAAAACAAAATTGAGGTTTTTGAGGGCTTTGGTAAATTAAATGGTAAAGGCCGAGTCAAGGTTGAAAGGGATGGTAAAAAAATCGCCGATATTACGGCAAAAAATATAATCATTGCAACCGGTGCCCGCGCAAGAATATTACCTTCTTTGGAAAGTGATGGTAAACAGGTAGTTACATACAAGGAGGCGATGATTCCGGAGGAAACACCGAAGTCTTTATTGATTGTAGGATCCGGAGCGATCGGTATTGAGTTTGCCAGTTTTTATAATAGTTTGGGAGTGGATGTTACAGTTGTAGAGCTGGCCGATAGAATTATGCAAGTTGAAGACGCTGAAATTTCTAAGCTTGCTGAAGCTTCATTTGTTAATCAGGGTATGAAAATATATACTAATACTGTGGTAAAAGAGCTGGATAAAACTAAAACATCTGTAAATATAACATTGGATCAAAAGGGTAAGGCAATAAAATTAAAAGTAGATAGAGTGATTACTGCTGTAGGTATTGTACCAAATACTGAAGGACTTGGATTTGAAGGAACAAATGTTAAATTTAATAACGGACATATTGTAACCGATCAATGGTGCGAGACAGATGAAAAAGGGGTTTTTGCAATTGGTGATGTTACAGCTGCTCCATGGCTTGCGCATAAGGCAAGTCATGAGGCAGTGATATGTATAGAAAAGATAGCTGGAAAAAATGGTGTGCACCCTCTTAATAAAAATAATATAGCAGGATGTACATATTGCTATCCTCAGGTAGCGTCTGTAGGTATAACTGAAGCTCAGGCAAAAGAGCAGGGTTATAAAATAAAAGTAGGCAGGTTTCCATTTGTTGCAAATGGCAAGGCAATAGCTTTGGGTGAAACTGAAGGTTTGGTAAAAACTATATTTGATGAAAATACGGGTGAGTTACTAGGAGCGCATTTAATAGGAGCTGAGGTTACAGAAATGATCAATGGTTTTTTAGTAGGTAAAGTAATGGAAGCAACTGAGGCTGACTTTATGCATACTATATTTCCGCATCCTACTCTTTCAGAAATGATGCATGAATCTGTATTGGATGCTTTTGACAAAGCGTTGCATATATAACTGATTTTGACATGCTGTTATATATGTGATATTTATGCTGCATATATAGTTATATATATCGGTTTTTAACGCGGTGATTTTTAAAAATAATAATATTAATGAGTTGATGTTAAAAGAAAATAAACAACTTAAAAAACCGGATTGGATTAGGGTTAAGGCACCTCAGTCACAAGGTTTTAAAGATACCTATGATTTATCCAGGAAGTTGAAATTAAATACGGTTTGTGAAGAGGCTGCGTGCCCTAATATAGGGGAATGTTGGGAAAAAAAACATGCCACATTTATGATATTAGGTTCCGTTTGCACACGCGCATGCGCTTTTTGCAATATTAAAACCGGCAAACCTGATCTTCTGGATCCGCATGAGCCGGAAAATTTAGCTAATGCTATAGCTACTTTAAAACTTGAACACGCTGTTATAACTTCGGTAGATCGGGATGATTTAGAAGATGGCGGGGCGCAACATTTTGCTAATTGTATTAATGCTATAAGGCAGCATTCTCCAGGTACTACAATTGAGATTTTAACTCCTGATTTTCAGAATAAACCCGGAGCATTAGAGATTGTAGTTGCCGCGAGGCCTGATGTATTTAATCATAATATTGAAACGGTACCAAGTCTATATGCCACTATAAGACCTGGTGCAAAATATTTTGGTTCATTAAAGTTGTTAAGCCGAGTAAAAGAAATTGATCCTACTATGTTTACTAAGTCAGGAATAATGGTTGGTCTTGGTGAAAAAAAATCCGAAGTAGAACAAGTAATAGATGATTTTAGAAGTGCAGATATTGATTTTATGACTATCGGGCAATATTTGCAGCCTACACCAAAACACGCTCCTATTGATAGATTTGTAACCCCTGATGAATTTAAATATTATGAGCGTTTGGGCAGAGCAAAAGGGTTTTTGGCCATATCCTCATCTCCTTTGACAAGATCTTCATACCATGCGGGTGATGATTTTAAGAAACTACAGAACGCGCGGGAAAAAGCTTTTGCATTAAAAAAAGTATCTAATAAATAACTCTTTCTAAGAACTTATTATATGCCTAAACATCATTCATCAACAATTTTACCTTATACTACAAAGCAGTTATTTGATTTAGTATCCGATATTGAAAGTTATCCAAAGTTTATTCCATGGTGTGAGGGTGCCAGAGTTTACGAACGTGTAAGTAATACCATACTTGCTGATCTGATAATTCATTTTAGAGGTATAACAGGCAAATATACTTCAAAAGTGATATTAGATGAAGAACATAAACGAATTATCGTCGAACTTGCAGATGGTCCTTTTGAATATCTTTATCAAAATTGGAATTTTGTGCAAACTGAAAAAGGAACTCAGGTTGAATTTTATATTGATTTTAAAATCAAGAATTTCATTTTAGAAAAACTAGCTGATTTAATGTTTGATGAGGCTTGTGACAAAATGATGCAGGCATTTATTATAAGAGCAAATAATTTATGCAGAATATCTGTTTAATTTTATCAGATATATTAACCTCAAAACGCTACTTTAAATATAAATAAAAATTTATACGGATATTGGTAATAAAACTCTCATTGCTGATATTTAAAGTTTGTTCGACTAAATATACCGTATATAAATTGACACATTGCTGTTTTTACTATATATTGCGCGTGTTTTAAGTATAATATTTTAGTTGCGATATGGTTTATAAAAATCTTGAAAATACGTTTGGAAATAAGTTGAAATTTCTTAAGCTTGAACCGCGGATTGTATTTGATGCCGCACTTCCTTCTGTTTTGGATTCGCTTGATACGAATGATTCATCCAGTTCTGATGTTCATGATGCAGCAGATGATGTCGCTAATGCTTCTGATGAAAGTCTTATATTTAATGATCAAGAAATTGGATATGACGCAAATAATCAGGCAAATGAGCTGGTTGTTATTGAGCGCAATATTGATGGCGCTGAGCAGTTAGTTGCTAATTTAAAGCCAAATCAGCAGCTGTTGTGGATTGATGCTAATGAAAGTGGCGTTGATGCAGTAAAAAATAGTCTTGAATTAATGGGAAATGTTGATGCTATACATATAATTACCCATGGTAATGAACAAGGATTCATGTTGGGAATCGATTCTATAACGCAAAACTCTGTGGAGATTTTAGAGTCTTGGCAGCAATATTTGAGTCAAGATGCTGATATTTTGATATATAGCTGCTCCGTTGCCGGATCTGATGCTGGTGAGGCAATGCTGGAAAATTTGGCAGTAGTTACAAAGGCAGATGTTCAAGCTTCTGATGATTTAACCGGATCTGCGCAAAAAAATGGTGATTGGATTTTAGAGTTCCAAAGTGGAACAATTAATACCGAAATAGCAATATCGGAAGAGATACAAAATATATATGACGGCATTTTATCTGCCGATCCTGATGTAACTATTAATGATTTGCCGACTAATGGTGCATTGATAGGTGAGAATTTTAATATTACTATTAATTTTGATAATACTAGTTTAGTTGATACCAGATATGGTCCTTATATTAATCTTTTTATACCTTATTTGGGAGCAGATGGTCTTTATGACTCTGCTAGTCAAGCATATACTCAAGATCCAGACGGTGTGAGTTTTGTAAGTGCCAGTTATTTGGGGCAGCCTATAACAGCTGAGATTGTTACTCTTGCAGATATAGATACAAGTACTGACGGACTGCAATTTGCGCATCCTATTGCTGTTGATGAAAATAATAATCCTGTAATTATAACTCTGTCCGATAGTCTTGGTTTTAAAGAAGGGGATCAGATGGTAGTTTTAGAGTTGCCGTTTGGTAGTTATACTCCCGGCCAACCTGCCGCAGACATTGAGGTAACTCTATCTGTTAGTAATTTAGCCGATAGTGACGTCACGCTTCCTATTATTGCAAATTCCGGTTTTAGATACGGCAATACAGCAGAAAATGATTATGAAACGGATCCTTCTGTACAAGATACTGTTATTAGTGCTTCAAATAGTGATATCGAGGAGATTAATGCAAGTTTATATACCATATCTACTGTTTTTAATGGCCTAGATGAAAATACAGTAAGAGGCTCTGGTACAGATGATGAGACTGTAACCGGACCTAATTATGAAAGGAGTTATACCGTATATATAGATATAGCTGACGGCCAGTCTTTAGAAAATGCTGTTTTGGAATATACTTTGCCTGAATCTTTGGTCTTTGTTAGCGCAACTGTTACCGGCGGAACAGATGTTACGATTGAAGAACCATTGCAGAATAAAGGGTCTGATTTATCAGATGATGTGATTAAAGTTAATTATGCTAACCTTTCAGGTTCAACAGAAATAACTATTTACTTTTATGTTAGTGACCTGGATCAAAACGGCAACGAGATAATAAATTTATCCAACGGTGATGACGTTACTATAGAAATGTCGGATAATGTGAAATTTACAGGAAATTGGACTCCTGTTGATACTAGAGATACTGCTCTATCTAAAACTATTATAACATCCGGACCATCTTTCGTGGCTAAGTCGGTTGCTATACAAAGTGGCAGTAATCTTGAAGATTCCGGTGGATCTGGTCTTACACCTGGTGATTCTCTGACTTATAATCTTGATTTTCAGATATCGGATTATTTTGGCGCAAAAAATCTTAAAATAACAGATACTATATCCGATGGTCAGACATTTGATACAAGTAAAAATCCAACACTGAATCTTACTATACAAGGTGACGTTCAGGCTAGCTTGGATATTTCAGATACTTATTATACATTTTTGACTAACGAGGATGGTTCAACAACGATAGTTTTTGATATAAGCTCTTTGTTGGCAGATACATACGCTACTGATGATTTATTAGGCGATCTGTTTAATGATGATAGTAAGTCAGGTAGAACAGAGGGGTTAATTATCTTTGATGTAACAATAAATGATAGCTATACAAATCTAGAAGAAGGTCAAACTAGTTTAAATTTAAAACATCGTGACAAAGTTGAAAATGACGTAACAATAGATGTTGATTTAATGGACGATGAAGGCGCTGTTGTTGATAGCGAATCTGATGAGAGTAATGATATCAGAAAAATAAAAGCCGGAGAAATAGATTTATCAATATATGCAGTTAATGGTGAAACTTCCACCGATTTGACAACACTTCAACCAGGTGATGAAGTTACATTTAGATTACAATATGATTTAAAGAGCGGTGATTTTCAGGATTTAATACTTAACTCTTTTTTACCTTTGCCGATATTTAACGTAGTAGATCCTGATTCGGACGGCGTTGCCGCTCATGTGTGGTCGGAAGATAATACAAGTTCCGATATGCCTGTTGTCGGTACTTATATGTTAGGTCCTCTGGCTAGTGACCTATTTGAATCAATAGGAATTTCTATTACAGCAGATGAGAATAGTAACTATATTTCTTTTGATATTGGAGATAATTCGGATGTAACTAATACAGCTGTTACCTTAGACCTGTTATTTACTCTTGTTGTAAAAGATGCCTCTTTTGCTGATCAGTTGCAATTAACTGCTGTAGCGCAAGGTTCTGATAACAATACATTTGTGCAAACTACAACTGATACCTCGTTCTTACAAAGTACCTTCACGCAACCTGATATTACTATAACAAAAGGCATAGTTGCCACTAATAAAACGGATGGTGATATATTTGATGTAACTTATAGTAATCAAACTCCTTCAAGTAATTTTTATGATGCCGGAAATACTAACAACTCCCCATTTGATACATCAGATGATTTTGTTGTTAATTCGTCTAATTTAGACGACCTTAATTTAGATAGTGATATTAGTGGTGTAGATAGCGGTGATATAGTTCGTTTTGTTCTTGTTATTGAAAATAACGGCAGCAGTGAAAATGGTGCATTTGATGTAAGTTTCAAAGATCAGTTGCCTGAGGGGTTTATAGTACCAGAGACTGGTATTAACTTAAAGATAGTAGATGGAACAGGAGCGCAAATTGATTATCAGTTTTTAGGTGGGGCGACTAGTGATTATACTGCTTTGTTTGGAGATGGAATCGAGTTGATTGATCCTTCTGAAAGCAATAATGGAGCGATAGGTGCCTATGATGCTACAAGTGGTAAAAATATAATCATTATCACTTATGATCTGCAAGTAGAAGATAATATTGATATTGGAAGCAAAATAACTACTAAGGCAACCTTATTTAATTATGCAGCTAAAGAAGAGGGCAATGATTTTACTGATGTTGATTTATCCAGCAATGCCACCATTAATATACAGGGTGCTAATATTACCACGGTAATAAAAGAAACAAGTGAAATCTCTACTACAACAACAGATGTTACAATAGGTGAGATTGTTACTTATGAGGTCACTATTATTGTACCAGAGGGTTTTGCTGAAAATGTTACGTTTACCGATAAGCTTTCTGAGGGTTTAGCTTTTGTTAGTATTGACAGTATAGTCGTATCGGAAAATTTGCAAACAAATATTGAAACTGGTTTTGAGACGGTATTAAATAATGCTGTAATTGAGTCGGTTGAAGGAAGTGAAGCTCGCCTTCTTACCTTGGATTTTGGTAATATTACTAACACAGATGCTTCTAATACTGCGTCAGAGACGATAGTAATTACTTTTAAAGCTATGGTAACTAATGTTGAGGCTGTTAATCACAATAAAGAAATCAAGAGTGACGCTACATGGAAGAGCGGTGATGACAAATATACCGATAGTTTAGAGATAACCGTAATAGAGCCGCAACTTACAATAGGTGCAGTTAGGCCAGCATTAACAAGTGGTATTGCTGATCTTCAGTCAATCGCTGATGCAGAGGATGAAGTTGTGTGGACTATTAGTGTATTGTCACAAAATAACGCAAAGGCATTTGATGTTGTTCTTACAGCAACATTACCGGATGGTTTGACTTTTGTAGACAGTGGTTCTGGATTTTATTATAAGAATGGAACCTTTATTGCGATGAGTGCTGACGAAACAACTTTTTCTATGACTGAATCAGGTGGCGTTATTACTGTAACATGGAATGAATTTTCTTCTGACGACGATGGTGTTTTTCTTTTTCAGACTATAGTAGATAGCGATGTTGAGATGGGTGATGTTTTGGAACTTACGCCAGAGTTAACATGGACCTCACTTCCAGGTTCGGCGCAGAATATTGTAGGTGATGTTTTGGAATTTGATGCGGAGCGAACTTCAGATGAAAGTGATATAGGTGGTACTGTTAACACTTATACTGCCACGCAATCCGGTTCTATTACTGTAGGAGTTGATAATCTTTCTCTATCTGTAGTTCAAACATCAGATACTAATAACGGTGATAATGTGGTACCTGGTGAAATTGTGCGAATAAGAGTTGAGGTTCCAATTGCTGAAAGTGAATCAGGAGATCTTACATTAGTTACAAATTTACCTGCAGGACTAGAGTTTGTAAATGATCGTTCTGCCACTATCGGCTTTGTTTCTAATATTGGGATGTCATCTGATTTATTTACCATTACCAATATATCAGGTGATGAAAATAATGTTGCGGGTATTGTGCCGGATACTGTGATATCTATAAATGCAGTTAGCACAGAAGAAAATCTGAGCTTTTCTTTAGGAACTATAACAAATGCCGATAATGATGCCTCTGTTGAATATGTAGTTATAGAGTTTAATGCTCTGGTAAAAAATAATACATCTGTTTTCAATGGAGAAATTTTACAGTTCAGTGCTGATTTAAAGCTAGATGATAGCATTATTGCTTCAAGTGATGTGGCTAACTTAACCGTAGTAGAGCCAAATATTTCTATTGAAAAAATAGTAACTGATAATGTTAATGGTAAAATAACATATCAAATAACTCTTGAAAACGCAGGTACAAGTACCGCCTATGATATTAACTTATTAGATGACTTAGATAGTAATTTGAACAATCTATCTGATATAGCAATAAGTTTTAGCGGGGAAGTTGTTGGCGTAACCAATTCTAGCTACGAAACCGATTCACAAGGACTTAATATAGATATTAATGAAATGCCTGTGGGCTCTGAAGTGATAATTACATTTACTGCGGATTTACAATCTTCTTCAGTGGTAATTTTAAATGATACTGCTTCCGTTACATGGACGAGCATAGAAGGAAACGCCGCTACACTTGGAAATTCCACAGTTGGAATTGCCGCAAGTGAATCAGGTGAACGAGATGGATCAGGTGGGAATAACGATTACACGGCATCGGATAATGCAGACCTTTCTGTAATAAGAGGTAGGATTTTCCAGGATATAAACGCAGATGGATCAGAGGATATTAATACGGTTGATTTATCTGATATAGAAGTTACTTTAACTCATGCTGGTATAGACGGTGTTTTTGATACCAATGATGATATTGTAAGTAAAGCAACAACTGATTCAGATGGGCAATATATAATTGGCGGAATTCCTACCGGTGATGTTAAAATATCCGTAACAGATAACCTTCCGGATAATACGGAAGTTATATTTGATACTGATGCTAATTCATCTGCTAATGATGGGGGAACGGATAATCTTATTTTCTTATCAACAGGTCAAGGAATTGAAAATACAGGCTTAGATTTTGGAGTTGTAAGCTATAACGATGCTCCTACAATTTCATCTTCTGATATAGCAGATGCTGTTATTGAATACACCGAAGGTGCAGACGCAGTTTTAATAGGCAGTAATATTATAGTTAATGACCTTGAGCTTGATTATTTAAATAACTGGAACGGTGCTTCTTTTGATATTATGCGTAAAGATGGCGCTAATGCAGATGATATATTTGCAAGCAGTGGTGATTTAGCCCCACTGGTTACTGGCGGTGATCTTACGATTAATTCAGTTGTAATTGGTAAAGTTATAAATAATTCTGCCGGTCATTTATCATTATTATTCAATGAAAACGCAACTTCTTCTCTTGTGAATCTAGCGGTGCAACAGATAACTTATGCTATGGATAACAATAATCCGCCAGCCAGTATAATACTGGATGTAATCTTAAATGATGGAAATACTGGCAAACAAGGACCTATAAGTGCTAATGAAAATTCCATGGAGGCTGTGCGCTCAATTACGGTTAATATCATAGACATAGACAATCCATCGTTAAATAATCAGCCGACAATGAATATACTGATACAA
>JBIKME010000175.1:0-3229 GCA_044359415.1 Rickettsiales bacterium
CAAAAAAAACTTTAATATAATGATTAAAAATATAATGATTAAATATTTTTCAGAAAAAACGGCTTATGAAGTTGCAGCCATCTGTATAATTTTTTTTGGGCAGGTAACAGATTACTATTTGTTTTCAGATCATTCATGATTAGGCTTAAATCATACACATTATCAACATCATTTTGCGGCGATAACAAATGTATTTTTATTCCCTCGGCATTAAGGTTAGAAGCAAGTTTTATCAGCGTGTTATTTTGACTGTAAATAACCTGCGTCCAGATATATTCCGCAATACAAACTTTTGCAGCAAATAGATAAAACCCACCGTCTAGTGCCGGACCAATTACACAAAATTCAGGTTTTAACTCAAGCTCACAAATAGCCCTAATTATAATCGAAGGTTCTAATTGCGGACTATCAGTTCCTATAATAACCACATAATCATGTTTTTTGCGTAGACTGCTGTAAACATTATGCAGGCGCATTCCTAAGTTACCTTCACCAGTCCATATTCTATCAAAAACTTGCCACTCTTTATAATCTAATGCTTCCTTTTCTGCTAATGCCCAGTAAGGAGAAATCTGATTTTTACTTTGAATTTTTGTTTCCAGAACAATCTCTTCTACAGCTTTAACACTTAATGTATAAAACTCCTGCGCAAGAGACTTACCAATATCATTTGCCAACCTTGTTTTTACGGGTGAAAGAGTTTTTGTTTTTGCAAAAACGGCTATAGCCACACTCATAAATACCGTCTTTCTTTCATTTTTTTTCGTAATATTAACCACTGCGGCCAAGCCTGCTTTATCCATAGATACTGATGAATAAAAGTTGTTTTCAGCCAGCCATTTTTTTTATATTTTCTGGCACTAGTATAAAGCACAGCAGATATTGGTTGCACTATAATTCCACTTTGTCTAACCTTCCAAACAAAGACATGGTCTTCACCGTAAATTAAATTATCTGGAAAACCACCTAAGTTATTGAATAACTCTTTTTTGATACAAAACCCTTGATCGCCAAACGGTGTTTTTAGAATACGGGAGCGAAAATACGCACCCCAACTATTAATAAACATCCAAAAAGTACCATCTTTTAAGAAAGATAGATTAAAATAAAGCAATCTATCAGGATAATTTTCTATAGCTTTCAGCAGAGCCGGCACAGTATCTAGCCCAAATTTTGAATCAGCATGCAAAAACCACAGATATTTACCTTTAGCGTCTTTTGCCCCGGCATTCATTTGAATTGCTCTACCAGAATCACTTTGAAGAAACCTTATATTTTTATTAGCAAAAATAATTTCTCTATCAGAAGAAGTAATGTCACAGGAAGTAACTAAAATTATCTCAGTAGCAACTTGCAGTCCGGTAAGGTCATCAAGAAAACTGTACCACGCCGCCTCACCTGGAGCCAGTGGAATTATAACGGAAATATCTGTCATATTAAGACCTAAGAACATTTAACATTTCACGCTTTGACTTAGTTATTGCATTATCAGGTGTAAGAATAGCTTCTTTTAGAGCTTTGCTGCAAGAAACATCTCTTACCGCATCCTCGGCCTCTAAAAGAGATTCCAACAATCTCTGTGCTTTTTGCAAAGATGCTCCATAGCGGTCAATAACCTTTGCAACACTAACGTGATGCTTTGAATCATCCATCCAACAATCATAATCTGTAACAATACCTATGGTTGCATAACAAATCTGAGCTTCACGGGCAAGAAAAGCCTCTGGAACATTTGTCATTCCAACAAGATCACAACCGGCAATACGCAAAAAATTACTTTCTGCTTTTGTACCAAGGCGCGGACCATCTACACACGCATACACTTTTCCTGTGTGAATTGGCAAATCCATTTTATCAGCCTGATGTTTAACCCACGCTGTTAGATTTTTACAGGTTGGCTCAGCGGTAGAAACATGCGCTACCAAACCTTCACCAAAGAAACTTTTAATACGATTTCCCTTTATAAAATCAAAATACTGGCTCGGTATAACAAATTCACCAGGATGTATGTCCTCACGCAAACTTCCTGTAGCAGAAAATCCTAACACTTGCTTTGCACCCAACTTTTTTAGTGCAAATATATTAGCGCGGTAATTAATTTCATGAGGAAGAAATTGGTGATTCCTACCATGACGAGGGAGAAATAATAAATCCCTGTTTTTGTATTTTGCCTTCACAACCGGAGAAGAAGGTACGCCAAAAGGTGTTTTAATAGCTAACTCCTCAACAACTTCTATCCCATTGATTTTATACATACCGGTACCCCCGATAATTGCAAGCATTAGCCTCACTCCTATGATTTACTATTAATAGCTGATAATCCTAAAAAAATCAAAAGCAGTGCTTATTTTAAGCTTCCCCATAACTCTTTTAATCTTTGATCCCTACCACATCTGCCTCGATAAAAATTATAGCGTATAGGATTGTTAATGTAATAATCCTGGTGATAATCTTCAGCGGGATAAAATTCAGATCCTTTTATAATTTTAGTCTCTATAGTTGAATTTAATTTTTTTGCAATTTCTTCCAAAGATTTTTCTGATAAAAAATTGCAGAAGTATATTGTTGGCCTTTATCACAAAACTGACCACTGCCATCAAGAGGGTCAATGTTAAGCCAAAAAGTTTTAAGTAATGTTGTATAATCAACTTCAGAAGGATCATATATAATCTGTAAAGATTCGATGTGACCGGTAACGCCAGATGATACCTGATTATATGTCGGGTTTTGAATATTTCCTCCGGTATAGCCTGAAATAGTTGAGATAACCCCGTTTAATTGATCAAAAGGTTTTTCCATGCACCAAAAACATCCGCCGGCGAAAACAGCTGTTTCTTGTTTTTTATCTGTAGTCATTTCTGCGTTACCTGTATTAAAAAATAATATCGTTATTAATAATGCTATAATATTTTTCATAAGTAAACCTTCGGAATGAATTTTAACGCCACACCGTTATTACAGTACCGCAAGCCAGTTGGTTTTGGTCCGTCATTAAAAACATGACCTTGATGACCATCACATCTTGTACAATGATATTCAGTACGCGGCCATATTGCCTTAAAGTCTGTTTTTGTTTCCACATGGCCTTCAATAACATCAAAAAAGCTTGGCCATCCGGTGCCACTATCATATTTCATGTTCGAGGAAAAAAGCTCCAGATCGCAGCCTGCACAGACAAAGACCCCTTCGCGTTTTTCATTATTGAGATTACTGCTGTTTGGCAATTCTG
>JBIKME010000176.1:0-3165 GCA_044359415.1 Rickettsiales bacterium
TTTCCAACAAAAATAAGGTTATATCATTCTGTTATAAAAACTTTCAGTAGTGTTTATAAAGGAATGATATAAATTGATTTATTACAAATTTTATGGTAATATTTAACATACAATGCAAAATACAACCAAAATATAATGCAAAATATTTAACCACATACAATAATAACATTAATAATAATTTGGATTTTTATGATATATATGAGCGCAATCAGAATATTTGTAGTATTATTAATCATAGCATTTCATCCAGCCAATTCCATTGCCGGTGATGTAAAGAAAGCAGCCACACAAAAAGAATTTAATGCTGCGTTTAATAAGATGCTGGATGATCCTGCAAATATAGACTTGACGATAAAATACGCAAATATTGCTATAGCGCTGGAAGATTATGAAGCTGCAATACCTCCTTTAGAGCGTTTACTGTTATTTAATCCTGATTTACATAAAATAAAGCAAGAGTTAGGTGTTCTTTATTACAGATTAGGCTCACTGGATATGGCTAAGTCATATCTGCAAAGCGCCAAAGAAGGTAATAATGTTCCAAAAGATGTAATTGAGTTAGCGGATCAATATTTAAATAAAATTAAATAGTAACCATAAAAAAGCTATTAATAAGATGTGGGTAATTGAAAAAATGTTTAAAATTATTAATTTTCCGATTTTTTTGTTATTTTTCTTAATATATAGCTCCGTATCTTTTGCCAGCAACAGAATTGGAGTAGTTGGCGCTATAAATTCTACTGTAACAGCAAAAGATAACGCAGGAGTAAGCAGAAAATTAAAACTTGGTGACGATATATATTATAACGACACTATCATTGCAAATGAAGACGCTAATGCACAACTCTTATTCATTGATAAATCCTCATTAACCATTGGTTCTAATTCTTCGGTAAAAATTGATAATTTTATTTACAGCCCTTCATCACCCGGTACTTTTGTAATGCGAGGTATAAAAGGGACATTTAGGTTTGTAGGTGGAGCTTTAAGTAAAGAAAAAGCGGTCGAATTTAAAACTCCGGTTGGTATTATAGGTATTCGCGGCGGTATTGCGATAGTGGATATAGATAAAATGACGGGCTCAAGCTCAGGTATATTTATTTATGGCGAAGAATTAACATTCACAAACTTATCCGGAATTACACAATCGATTAACGAGCAGGGTTTAACAGTGCATGTAAGTACACCATCATCATTGCCAGAAGTACTTGCATATACACCAAATGTATTTAACTCATTAATCAAAAACCTGTCAGGAGCCATTGGAACATCTGCCGGCGCTATTAAAATACCTACGGCAAAAGATATAGAAAAGGGATTAAGAACTGACTCTAATAAAATAAATAATTCAAAATATAATCCTGATAATAAAACTGATAATAACAAGGGTAAGCAAACTAAAAACATTGCGCAGCCTACTGAAGCGCCAGGAAAAAGAACCTCAAAGCTTGATTCAAAAGGAAATTTAATAAAAACATATTCGGATACTAGCGGTAATTTATATAGCTCAACCACAAATACGGATGGAAGCAGTAGCGAATCTTTTATCGGCACCGATGGCTTAACATACGATGGTAATACTGACACCAGCGGCCTTAGCGATGGGACTACGACATACTCTGACGGAACGCAATATTCATTCTCTGATATGCAAATCATAAATGATATAAATGCTTTTATTGAGCAGAATCTAAATACTGAAATCTTTAACCAGACCAATGTGGCAGATTCGGATAGTTCGCCAACAGATACTCAGGAACCCGACACTTCAGATGAAACAGATGAAACACCACCACTTAATGCAGCAAGTTTTGGATGTAGCGATTGTCGTTATGCTCATTGGGGTATATGGGCGAATGTATTAAATATTTACAACGACCCTAATCCCATTGAAAATCTTAATCTTCAGCCATATACAGATGGCTCAATATTAGAAAATATAGACATACCTTTTGAAGGTGAGGCCAATTACACAGGTAATCTTATATAGCAGCCGGGGATTTAGGAATAAGCAATTTTGGTAACTACAATATGCAAAATACTGATCGGATTGAATTTGGCTCAACTAATGGATTTGCCATTTTTAATAACAGCCCTCTACAGGTCAATGGAAATGACATAGGAGGTATAAGTGGTGCGTTATTTAATAATGGAGCGGAAAATTTTGGTGGTAATTTTCACTTTAATGACGGAAAAGGAGTTTCAGGAAAAGGAATTTATGTTGGTGATAAAGAGTAGTAATTATTAGCTTCTTTCACTCAAGATAACAAATTTACGCATCTGCAGGTCAGTAAGACAATGAATATCGTTTAACTCTTAATCATTTAGTGCTTCATTTTTTCTTTTAATCATGCGATATTAGAGATTCTGGTTAAAATTTTAGAAAAACAAACCAGAATTAAGGAAGTTTTTATATCCAGTTTGTTTTTGTCCAATTCACATTACTCTTAAGGGTTTTTGATATATTCTTATACAAAAATCTAAAAATCTTTGCTAAAAACAAACAAAATAAAACTAATTTGGCCTATTCTTAAAAAGACGTTATGTTACTAAATGTTAATAATAATCTGTAAAAAATATCACTAGTTATTTTTTATGATATTAAAATGTATGTTTTTAAAAACGCAGGGCGATTGATTTCAAACATTTATATAATGGAAATTTGTCACAATTTGTTAAATAACTCTTGTTTTATATGACTAATTGTAATATTATTGATTATAAATAGATACTAATGTGTAATTAATTAGTGTCTTTATGTTAAATATAAAAGTTGTATATTTAACAACTAAGTTGTAATAAGTTAGAATAAGAAGCAAGGAAGAAAAATATGATCTGCAGACATTTTATCACTATATTTATTACTTTAATAACAGTGTTGTGCATTAGTAATGCGCATGCCTATAGTCGTGTAGGTGTCGTTGGGGCAGCAAACAAAGCGGTAAGAGTAATTAACGCTCAAGGTGTAGAAAAAATATTAAATTTAGGTGATTCTATTTATAACAATGATACCATAGTATCTGATGCTAAAGGCAATGCACAACTTATATTTATTGATAAATCCTCTTTAACAATAGGTTCTAATTCTAATATTAAAATTGACCAGTTCATCTTTGATAACAGTAAGAGTACTGGAAGTATTGTTATGCAGGCTGCAAAAGGAAC
>JBIKME010000141.1:0-3669 GCA_044359415.1 Rickettsiales bacterium
ACAAAGAAATATAAAAATACTGTAATGAAAAATATTACTAATACTTACTATAAAATCCTTCTTTTTATTATATTAGCTACTCCAAAACCGGTTTTGGCTAAAATAAGCGTGATTGATGATGCAAAAGAAAAATTTAAATTTACGACTGAGTCTATAAAAAATTCTGATATATATGAAATTGTATTTTATATTGTTGGCGCCTTAGGCTTGTTTGTTGGTGTTGTTATTTTGTTTTTTTTGCTATTTATGCTATTAAAAAGATCATAATTCATTCTTATTAATGGTATCCATTAAGTCTTTTGCTCTTAATTTAGCTGGCGAACCTTCTTTTAAATATTTATTGGCTATATCAAGAAACTTCCTTACCATTTTTTTATTATCTAATAGAAAAGATTCTTCTGCAAGCGCAAGGTTTGACATACCTAGATTATTACCCCTTCCATATGCTATAGCAAGTTGTCTCCATGCAAATGAATTTTCCTTTTCCTCTAATAAAGAGCTCTCAATATTATTAATAGCCTCTAATCGCATATCTTCATTCTGAGAGGCTATTTGTGCAGTAGCTAATATGATTTTTAATAGTGCTGAATCAGGCAGATGTTTGTTTGCTTTAGTATAATATAATATTGATTCATTAATTTTACCATTTTCAAACAATATTTGTCCTTTTAATTCATTAAAAAAAGGATTTTCCGGCTCTATCTTTAATAACTCGTCCATTTCATTAATGGCATTTTCTATATTTGGTATCTTATAGTAAGCTATTGCTCGTGCATAACGAGCGTTAATGCTGTTGTCGCTTTTTGGATATTTAGCTAATGTTTCCTCTGAAGGTAATAAGAAGGCATTTAATTTTGTAATAGATCTTGAAAATGAATCAAGATCTTGCTTGTTAGGCGGTATTAAATTAATTTTTGAATTATCAATATGATTTTTAACATGCGCTATTCGTTGACGACTAAGAGGGTGTGTTAATGCATACTGATTTAAATCCGTATAAAGCTCGTTTTCTTTACTATATAATAATTCTAATAATTCTAATAAACCGATTGCGGTCTTTTTATTAGCATCTAAATAGTCTAAAGCTGCTTGATCAGCCGCCTCTTCATGGGTTCTGGAATGCTTTAAAAGCTGTCTGTTAGCAACGTGCCCTGCGCCATGAGCGATAGCAACACCAGCCTGTGGTGATCCAGCAGCAGCTGCTGCTAAACCAACCATGTATCCTAATGTGGTTTTGATACTGCTATTTCTATATTCCTGACTGTTTATTAATAAATGACCACCTGCTATGTGACCAGTTTCGTGGGCAAGTACTCCTCTTAATATATCGGGTTTGTCTGATAGACCTAATAAACCGGTGTGAATAAATATATTGCTGCCACCTGATACATATGCGTTTATCTCTTTATTATTTACTACATATAATTTTATAGATTCCTTTTTAAGTCCTGCTGCGGCAAATATTGGCTGAGCAATTTTAAGTAATTCATTTTCTATTTCAGCATCGCGTATAATTGAAGCTGCATTTGAGATGTTGGTAAATAAAAAATATATAGTAATTATTTGCAATAATATTTTCATAATGTAATCTGCTTTTATAAATTATTACTTATATAGAATCATTTATATAAATTAAAAATAAAATAGTCAAATATGCAGCATCAGAATATTTTTGTCTTTGATATTGAAACAATACCAGATACCGAAGCCGTCACTAATCTTATAGGATGTTGTGATGATAGTGTGGATGTTCTACGTAAAAAATTAGAAGAATATCATCTTGAAGCAACAGGTGGTAGCAGTGGTTTTTTACGCCCCCCGTTTCATAAAGTGGTTGCCATTAGTTTTTTAGAAGCTCGGATTGATAGAACTGCCGGAAATGAACAATATTATTTAAAATATCTTAAAACTGGAGGAAAAGAAGATTCAACCGAGCAAGATCTTCTGGAGGGTATGTTTAGTTACCTTGAAAGAATAAAGCCCCGGCTTATTAGTTTTAACGGCCGATCGTTCGATGTACCTGTTTTAAAATATAGAGCTATGAAATATGGGATACAGGCGGATTGGTTTTATAATAGTGGTGATAAATGGAATAATTATAATTCCAGATATAGTATGAATTGGCATTGCGACTTACTGGATTGTTTAGCTGATTTTGGTGCTTCAACAAAAATTAAGTTAAATGAAATATGTTCTATACTTGGTTTTCCGGGTAAGTTCGGTATAGATGGTTCGAATATCGTTCAGATGTATGATAATGGAAATATAAAGCAAATAAGAGATTATTGTGAAACTGATGTTCTAAATACTTATTTGCTTTATTTGCGTTTTATGCATCATCGTGGCGATATTACTACTTCTGGTTATAATAAAGCGATTAGTGATATTTTGATGATGATTGATAATGAAAGAAAGCGTTGCCCACATCTTGGTGAATTTTATGATGCGTGGAAAGAAGCTTGTGACGGTATATTTGTATTAGCAAAATGATATTAATTTATTTTACATATAAATACTTTATATGTATTTTCCCACTATATAACAAAAGATAAAACTAATAAATATGAGTCATAAATTACAACCGGCAAGAGGCACAAGAGATATTCTTATAGATGAATATAGAGTGTTTAATCACGTTACTGATACTGCCCGTAATATATCGTCTTTATACGGCTTTAAAGAAATAGCTACGCCGATCTTTGAATTTACCGACATCTTTAAAAAAACATTAGGCGAAGAGTCTGATGTGGTAGGGAAGGAGATGTATGTATTCCAAGATCGTGGTGGTGAATCGATTACCTTAAGACCTGAATTTACTGCAGGCATAGCCAGAGCTTTTATATCAGGTGGGCTTTCTAACCAGCTGCCACTTAAATTATTTTCCACGGGACCTTTGTTTCGTTATGAGCGTCCACAAAAGGGAAGGCAGAGGCAGTTTCATCAAATAAATTTTGAGATTTTGGGAATAAGTGAACCTATGGCAGATGTTGAAGTCATAGCTATGGGAATGCATCTGTTAGAATCATATGCAGTTTTGGATAAAGTAAAATTAGAAATTAATTCACTCGGAGATTCTGTTTCACGCGATAATTATCGTAAAGCCTTGGTAGAATATTTAAATGACTATAAAAACAATCTTTCTGATGATTCAAAAAAACGTCTTGAAAAGAATCCTATGCGAATATTGGATTCTAAAGATGATGGTGATAAATTAATCATTAGTAAAGCTCCTGTTATTAGTGAGTACTATAGCGCAGAGGCAGAAGATTTTTTTTCACAGGTGAGATCGGGTCTTGATTCAATTGATGTAAAATATGAGATTAATAATCATCTTGTAAGAGGGTTGGATTATTATTGCCATACGGCATTTGAATTTACAACAGAAGCTCTTGGAGCGCAAAATGCCGTAGGTGGTGGTGGCAGATACGATGGTTTGATTCGGTTGATGGGTGGCCCTGAAACAGCTGCCGTTGGATTTGGCATGGGTTTGGAAAGAGTTATAGCGCTGTATAATAAACCGGTTGAGCAGAGAAGGCCTGTAGTACTCATACCTATTGGTGAAGCGGCTGAAAAATATGCAGTGGTTCTGGTAAATAATTTAAGAAAAGAATATATATACACTGAGCTTGGATATTCTGGTAATGTTAAGAAGCGTATGAAGAAAGCTAG
>JBIKME010000060.1:0-6536 GCA_044359415.1 Rickettsiales bacterium
AATAGCGGCAGTTTTCTTTGGAGATGATGAGTTAAATAACAAAATATTTAATTTAAAATATTTCGATAGCGGTGAAGAGCTGGTAGTTAGATATGATGAGTTAATTACCAGACTATCAATTTAGGAATTTGCATTTATGAAAAAGAATAAGGCCATAAAGATAATTAATCATGGTGCTTTAACTGCTTTTATATCCGGCTTAATTACATTCTTTCTGGTTTTAGCGCCACATATAATAGGTCTAAATAAGAGTTTGTTAGCATGGAATAGTAAAATTATATTTTTTGATGTTATTTTTGTATTTAGTTGCGCTTATTTTATATTTAAGCGATCAAGAGTAGCCACTGTTCTGATGTTAATATATTTTATGCTATCAAAGATGATATTGTTTTTGCAAAATAATAATCTATATATGCTGCTAGCGTCAGCCGTATTTACATATTTTTTTATTAGAGCTGTATATGGCGCGTTTATTTATCATAAAATAGAAAATACAGATAAAGATAAGCCTAAGTGGATTATGATTTTATTTATCATTTTGTCTACAGGTGCCTTCTTTGGTATGGCCTCATACATTGTCTATAAAGATATTACCGCTCCACCTAAAGATATGTTATTAGGTGAAAATATTAAAAAATATCACAAAGATATTTTGGTTGAAAATGATATAGTAAAAGAAGATGAAAAAATAAATTATTTTTATTCTACGGGTAATAAGTCCATATTAGAGGGTGGATCAATATTAACAGACAATAGAGTCTTATCTTATAAAAAAATAAAAGATACTCTTAATATAAAACAGTTATATTTTAATCAAATATCAACAATTGAACAAATTTATGTAGGTAATTCCATTATAGCAAGTAAATATCGTATTAAGTCCAAAAATAAAGAAGATTTTTTGGAAATAGATTTAACATCAAAAGACAGGGCTGATATTCTATTTATAGGATTGTTAAAGGCAAAAATTGCTTATGAAGAATTTAAATCGTTTTGAATCTTATACCGATTTATAATCGAGAATTAACCTATCCTATCAGAAACTGCCGTGTTAGAGGTTAACAGACCTCTAAAGCTTCAAATATATTAGATATTGTAAAATTAGATAAAAGCGGTTATGTACAAAATGCAATCAATAATTTACTATATTATAAAAGTGATTATCAGCTTTAATCGGTTGCAATCTTCAGGTGGTAGATAATTAAAATATATAGTAAAAATAACGTTCTAAAGAATCAACAAGAAGAAGGCAGCAGCTAGAGGATAAGATGGTATTTGAAGCAAGATTACAAAATATTATTAATAAGCATGTAGAATTGGAAAAGAAAATTGCAGATCCTTCATCTATGAATCAAAAGGAATTTGCTAAATTATCTAAAGAATATTCTGATATGAATGAGATTGTTGAGATAAGCGCACAATATTTAGATCTATTTAAAGAGATTGAAGATTTGCGGGAAATGCTTCAAGATGATGAGATGAGAGAAGTGGCCGAAGAAGAGCTATTTACTCTCGAGAGGAAGCTTCCTAAGTTAAAAGAAAAAATCCAATTTGCCTTGCTTCCTAAAGATGAAGCCGATACTAAAAACGCTATCTTGGAAATCAGGGCCGGAACAGGCGGTGATGAGGCTGCGTTATTTGCCGGTAATTTATTTCGTATGTATCAGCGTTATGCTGATAAACGTGGATGGAAGCTGGAAATCTTGTCTTTTTCAGATACCGGAGTAGGTGGATATAAAGAGATTACATCTGCTATAAGCGGTAAAGATGTTTTTTCGCGCTTAAAATTTGAGTCTGGTGTGCATAGGGTTCAACGTGTTCCCGATACTGAAACTAGTGGTAGATTGCATACATCAGCAGCTACTGTAGCTGTTTTACCGGAGGCAGAAGAGGTAGATGTGCAAATAGATGAAAAAGATCTGAGAATTGATGTTTTTAGGGCAAGTGGTCCTGGCGGGCAGTCAGTAAATACTACCGATAGCGCTGTTAGAATAACCCATATTCCAACGGGTATTGTGGTGTCTCAGCAGGATGAAAAATCTCAGCATAAAAATCGCGCCAAGGCAATGAAGGTTTTAAGATCCAGAATTTATGATATGCAAAGAGCGAAGGTTGAAGCTGAGCGTGCGGCTAATAGAAAAAGTCAGGTAGGTTCCGGAGATAGATCTGAACGCATTAGAACTTATAATTTTCCTCAAGGGAGAGTATCAGATCATCGTATAAATTTAACATTATATAAAATTCATGAAATAGTTGAAGGTGGAGAATTAGACGATCTCATTGATGCCTTAACTGCTGAAGATCAGGCCGCCAGATTATCTGAAGCGGTATAATTTTTTATGATAAAATTAGGACAAATACTGGAGCAATCTAAGGTAATGTTAAAAGAATGTAACATACCTTCTTATTCTCTTGATGCATTCTTACTTTTAAATAAAGCCTTAAATTTATCGCGTGAATATATTATCTGTAATCCTGATTATATTGTATCTGAAGATGATTTTTTAAATTATAATAAATTGCTGCAGCGAAGAGTAAAACGTGAGCCTATATCACATATTTTAGGTGTAAGAGAATTTTGGGGCCGGGATTTTAAAGTTACTTCCGATACCTTGGATCCAAGGCCTGATAGCGAGTCTTTAATAGAAGCTGATCTATAATGATTCTCAGAAGGATCTTAAAGTAATTGATTTTGGTACTGGAACAGGTTGCTTGCTGCTAACAATATTATCAGAGTTTCAAAATGCGACAGGAACTGGAGTTGATATAAGTAATTCAGCTATAGTTGTTGCTAAAGAGAATGCTGTTAAATTAGGGCTTGCCAAACGTACTTCTTTTGTAGTAAGTAATTGGGGGAAAGAGATTGAAGGTAAGTATGACCTTGTAATCAGTAATCCTCCATATATAAAAAGTTCGGATATTAAAAACTTAGACCCTGAAGTATCCGTTTATGAGCCTAAGCTAGCTTTGGATGGGGGGAATAATGGCTTGGAGTGTTATAATGAATTAGCCTTTTTTGTAGTACGCTCTTTACTCGATAATGGTTATGTGGTTATGGAACATGGAATAAGTCAGGAAGAAGATATTAAAGCTATATTTGAAAGTTATGGACTTGCATTTGTAGCCAGTAGAAAAGATTTATTAGGGATTAATAGATGTATAATTTTTAGGAAGTAGTCCTTCTTTATAATCCTTTGTTATAATTATATTTAGGAAATCATATGAATACTATAAGACGTTCATCAAAAAATGGAAGATCCCGTAATAACTATAGAAATAACGCAAGGCGTAATCAAGGATCAAATGGAGTAAATTTAGGTAATGCTAAGGCCGCTCATGAAAAATATTTGGAAAAAGCAAAAGATGCTATTTCTTCGGGGGATAGAGTTTTAGCAGAAAATTTTTTACAATATGCCGATCATTACAAGCGTATTATAGGTGATCTTGAGGAGAGAAGACCTGCATCTGAAGAAGCCGGTAATGAAGAAAATGATAATGGTGGTTATATAGATTCGGAAGAATCTGTTAATGATACTGTTGCTATAGATTCTGCTGACGAAGTTGATAATGGTCAGGATCTTAGTGTTTCCAAACAAAGAACAAAGAATATTCCAAAAGAGTTAGCCCTATAATGTTTTTATGCTTGCAATTGGGTGTTTTCATCTTTAGAAAGTAACTTAGTTTTTAGGATAGATGGCCGAGTGGCTGAAGGCGCGCCCCTGCTAAGGGCGTATACGGGAAAACCGTATCGAGGGTTCGAATCCCTCTCTATCCGCCATTTTACTTGCCGATAACCGCTTTCTTCTATATTTCTTCAGCTTTGCGTTGGGCTGTGAAGCCCAGTGTTAGTAAGGGTTTGCGGAGTTAGCATATTTGTTCAATCATATTTTTATCCGCCGCAATTTACTCTAATTTTTGTATATTAAGGGGTATTTCTCTCTCTTTCTCTGTTTCAATCCTATTTTTTAAATTTCGATAGGATTAGGAAATACAAGGGTTGCAGCGATTTGGTTCGAAGTTTGTAAAACGCCTGAGCGAGTTAGGCTGCGGAAAATTATAAATAAAGACCGCAATTAAACGTCTCTAGCTTCTACAGTGCCATTTAGTTTTTCTTTTCGTGCACTCCAGTCAGGCATTACATAAGTCAAAAGGTCATAGAATTTTTTGCTATGATTATGTTCTTTAAGATGACAAAGTTCGTTCATTGCCGAGCAGGTTTTAGATGGCCGTTTTGGCTCTGCAAGCGAGGTTATTCGCGCCGGTCTTCGTATCCTCGAAGAGAAAGAAAGTAAGATGGCGGCTCTTAGGGCTGCCATTAATGCAGGCGAAAAAAGCGGTTTTGCAGAAAACTATTCCTTAAATAGCATCATGCAAAAACTGGACAGAGATTAATGTCAACTTTCCGTGTTTCAAATGCTGCCGTATCGGATATGCTTGATATTGGCAGCTATACTGAAGATGCATGGGGCATTGATCGGAATAATATCTATCTAAAACGCCTTGATAAAGCCTTCCATTCATTAGCAGGCCAGCCAAAATTAGACCCGCGATAATATAAGTTTAGGTATCGCAAATATATTATTTTACTTGCTATAATAGGATATAGTATGTATACTTATATATAAGCTCATTTACCTAGTGTAAAAGGAGTATCCGAAGTCGTCCTTGTGGCGGCTTCAGTCATTTCTGGGGTCTGGTAACTTCCTACTTTCTTTCTCAAACTTGCTAGTTTTTCGTTCATGGTGAACATATGCTGTTTTGAGCATCACGTATTCTTTACGTCTGGCTAGCACTACGACAAATTTTTCCTCTGGAAGCCATAGTACAATATGTCTGTTTGAACCCCTTTTATTTTCCCAGCAATGTATTTCTTTAGAATCTGAGTTATTAATTATATAAGAAATCCATCTGATACGCTCACAGCGACGAAAGTCAGGCGTTCTATCTTCTTCGGAATGTCCTTCAGAAATTAAATGCCAAAACCCAAAATGCTTTCCTTGGGTTTCCGGTCGATATTGACACTTAACCGGTAATCCCAAGAAGGATATTCTACTTTTCACTATTTCATCGCAGAAAATGTCGTAAATAGTGTTCAGGTAATTATTCCAATCACCATTGCATGAATCTAGAGTTATAAGTTCTGGCAGGGGCGGTAAAGACATTCTAACGACCTTCCCAACAAAATACATTGAATTTGCGCTCACCTAAAACAGTTGACCTTACCAAGCTGGAGCCTGCACGCTCTTTTATTAAAGATACTAAGTTATTCTTTACTGCGCTCTTTCCACCATCAGGAAATCTATTTGCATAGCTTATTGCCCCGATAAGCAGGTCAACCACCTGCATAAGAACTACTTCATGCGATCGAACCTCTTGTATGTTAGCAACCATTTCTTTGTTGAAATCGTGATTATTGTTACATAGCACTTCATGAAGCTTTTTTGTCTTTTCAACTCCTTGTGTATCTTTTATATCAAGGAAAACGTTACAAGTTTTTCCAACGCCCATAAACCAGTCAAGAAGCTGAAAATACATTTTATAGTAAAATAAATCATGATCCTGAGAGAACCTGCCATGATCCAGACTATCTTTGTTAATGACTACCGCCCTAAAGTACAATTCATTTTTGTCAAAGAAGTAATTGATTATATCTCTATAAGCTTCCTTTTTCGCCTCTGATACCTTAGTCCATTTCATTTCGGCGGTATTAATGCCATTCTCTTTACGAATGGTTTTAATGCGTTGAAAAATCTCTTCCTTAACTTGAATTGGACATGCAAGGCCACCAAGCACCATAAACCTCTGATTAGTATCAGGTGCTTCCAAGTGGCAGCTTTCATCGCAATATATATTGTGAACAATATTCATTTATGATCCTTGGTTTTATTCTTGATAAATAAAATAGGCTCTACCGATTAAAATACAAGAATACTTTTTCTAATCACGGATATCGCAAATATGTTGAGGGAAAATACATTATATTTTATCGCATCGCCAATGATAAAATTATCGAAATCATTAGAATATTACATCAGGCAATGGATGTTTCAGGACATATCAGCTAACCCCTTTATTTGATAAAATCTGTATCCTTCGCTTGTGATTCTGACCCGCCACCTTTACGGCAGACTTTATCTGATTGCGAAGACGTAAAAGCTCGTCCATATCTACATCGGCATATTTCACCGTATGGTTGTCATGGGAAACCTGTACAACACGCTCGCCATTTTGTAGTTTGGTTATTGCGTCCTGTACACTTTGTAAATCTGCTTCTGTGTAGGCCATATTTACCCCATGATACTGCTTCTGCTTTTACGCTTGCGAATTTGACAGGTGGTCATGTTGAGCATGGTGAATCGGTTTAAAGATCGCTTCTTCGTGAATTAATGGAAGAAACTGGAGTTCATTGCAAGATCAAGAGATTTTTAGGATGTTTAGAATACAGCTTCGAACCAGGGCATAGCAGTATCTGTCATAACCATGAATATAATTTTATTTTTGAGGCTGAATCGGAATCTTTGAAAAGCAATCATAAA
>JBIKME010000177.1:0-3159 GCA_044359415.1 Rickettsiales bacterium
TTATATAAATATTAAAATATACTTATCATAAGTATATTTTTTTTCATTAGTTTTTAACTATTAAATTAGTTTTAAATGATATCTTTGAATAAATATGTAAAATTTTATATATTTATTCAAAGATATGTGTATTTTTAAAATGTGAGTAGAAAAAATATCTTCTACATAAGTTGAATTTTATTCTTTAACGGTTATAAATAATCATTATAGAATAGTCTGATTTTTATAAGTATGTTTATGTATACAGAAATATTACATCTTAATAAAATGATAAAAATATTGGAATTATTACTGATTACTTTTGTTGGTAAGTCAGAAGGAAAGATTATGGAGTTTTATATAAATGCCAAGAAGAATTTTAGTAGATGCAACTCACTTAGAGGAAACTCGGGTAGTTGTATTGGAAAATGGCCGTGTAACGGAGTATGATTCCGAAACGTCTATAAAAAAACAATTAAAAGGAAATATTTATTTAGCAAAGGTCACCAGAGTAGAACCATCACTGCAAGCGGCTTTTGTTGAATATGGTGGTGATAAGCACGGTTTTTTACCTTTTTCTGAAATACATCCTGACTATTATGATATTCCTGTTGCGGATAAACAGGAACTATTGAAGTCTATCAGAAGTAGTAGTGATGAACAAAATGAAGATGGTGATCATTTGGGAGATGATGATACTGTAAAAATATCTGACTCACCTGATGAAGATTTATCTGCTGATGCCGATATAGATGAAACTGATATAATTGAAGATGAAACTGATATTGCAGATAATTTATCCGAAAGAGAGCAGAATTTATATAAGAAATATAAAATACAGGAAGTTATTAAGCGTAACAGAGTTATTCCCGTACAAGTTGAAAAAGAAGAAAGAGGCAATAAATGCGCCTCCCTTACTACTTATATATCTTTGGCCGGTAAATATTGTGTTTTGATGCCAAACTCTCTAAGAAAGGGTGGTGTTTCTCGTAGGATAGAAAATCGTGAAGACAGAAAACGCTTAAAATTAATTTTAAACGGATTAAATATTCCTGAGGAAAAAGGACTTATTATCAGAACTGCTGGCGCAAAAAAAACTGCGCAAGAATTGGAATCGGATTATAATTATCTTGCCAATTTATGGAATAAGATAAGAGAAGGAATTTTAGCAGGAACTGCCCCTGAGTTTATTCATGCTGAGGGTGATATTATAAAACGCACCATGCGTGATTTATTTAATGAAACGGTAGATGAGGTATTGATAGAAGGTGATGATGCGTACTCTCATGCTAAAGATTTTATGAAGATTATGTTATCATTGCAGGTCTCTCGTGTTAAGCAGTATAAGAATAAAGTTCCGATATTTACTCGTTATAAGGTAGAAGAACAAATAGCTGCTCTTTATAGGCAGGAAGTTCCACTTGAATCAGGTGGAGCTTTAGTTATAAATCCGACGGAAGCTTTGATATCGATAGATGTTAACTCTGGAAAGTCGACAGGACAAAAAACAATTGAAGAAACTGCCGTAACTACGAATATAGAAGCGGCGCGTGAGGTTGCAAGGCAACTAAAATTAAGGGATCTTTCCGGACTTATCGTTATTGACTTTATAGATATGATGTCTTTAAAAAATAAGAAGACTGTTGAGAGAGTGTTGCGTGAGTCTTTAGCTGATGACAGAGCTCGTATTCAGGTGGGACGCATAAGTACCTTTGGTCTTTTGGAAATGTCGCGCCAGAGAATGTCGGCCAGCTTCCTAGAAGTAAATACTATGGTTTGTCCTCATTGTGAGGGTTCAGGAGTAATAAAAGCAACAGAATCAATAGCTATAACGGTATTAAGAGCGATTGAAAATGATGTTAGCCGCAGCAATTGTAAAACTATCAGAGTTTATGTTTCTCAAGATGTTGCCATCTATATTTTAAATAATAAAAGAACGCAGCTTGGTAAAATTGAAAATAAATATAATATCAGGGTGTTTTTGAATGTGGATGGTTCAGTTGGAGCAGATGGATTTTACCTTGAAAGAATGAAGGACTATGAAACAGCTGATTCCGCAGTGGCAGTAACTGCAAGGAATAAGAAGCCGGAGAGAAATATAACCGATTTAAATAGTTCTGAAATAGATAAGGAACATGAGTCTGATGAGGTTGTCACAAGGCGTACGAGAAAATCTAAAGTAAAAGAAGTTGTAGAAGATTCAAACAATAAAGAAATATCTTTAGATAATATTTTTGAGGGATTGTGGCGTAAAATTGTTGAGTAAATATGAACATTTCAGGCAAATCTTTAAAAACAAATAATTTGAGTGGAACCGTCAAAGTTCCAGGTGATAAATCAATATCACACCGTAGCCTTATATTTGCTTCGCAAGCAATAGGAAGAACAAAAATTACAGGTTTGTTAGAAGGTGAGGATGTAATCGCAACCTCCAGAGCTTTGATGTCTATGGGAGTAAATATTAAAAAAGAAGAAAACTCAGATTGGATTATTGATGGTGTCGGCGTTGGTGGGCTTACCAAGCCTTGCCATACATTGGATCTGGGTAATTCTGGTACGGGCGTGCGTTTATTAATGGGGTTGGTTTCCTCTTATAATTTTACTACTAGGTTTGATGGAGACGAAAGCCTTAGAAGAAGGCCTATGTCTCGCGTTACGGAGCCTCTTGAATTAATGAATGTTGGTTTTGAGTCAAATCATGGATGTCGTTTACCTTTGTCTGTAATTGGCAATGATGAGATTATACCGATATCTTATGAGTTACCAGTTGCATCTGCGCAGGTAAAATCTGCAATATTACTTGCAGCATTAAACTGTAGAGGAGAAACTACGGTTATTGAACCTGTTGCAACGAGAGATCACACTGAACTAATGTTAGAAGGTCTTGGTGCTGATATAAAAGTTACATCTCTTAAAAATGGTGGCAGGAAGATTACATTAAAAGGATACCCTAAATTAAAGGCTATGGATATATTGGTGCCTGGTGATCCATCTTCAGCCGCATTTTTGGTTGTTGCTGCTATAATAACGGAAGGTTCCGATATAACTATAGAAAATGTTTGTATTAATAATCTTAGAACTGGCTTATATGATACGTTGCTTGAGATGGGAGCCGATATCACATTTGTAAATAAGCGTAAACAAGCAGGTGAATATATTGCTGATATAAAAGTTAAATCA
>JBIKME010000179.1:0-3139 GCA_044359415.1 Rickettsiales bacterium
GGGATATAAGCAGTCAGCTTAATGAGGTTTACTATGAAAGATAAAATAGCGTTTTGGGTAAGTCAGAGGCATAATATTCCTTACAGATTTAGAAAATCTTTTAAATCCCAAAAGGATTTTGAGTCTGTTTTTCCACAGGATTATAATTATTTTAAATTTTTCGATGTCACGGAAGAAAAATCAAGCTATAAGATAGCGGCTTTTGATTATAATGCGATAGCAGATAATATGGAAATTATTGCGGTTCCTGTTGAAAAGCGCATTTTTTTAAATAACAAAGTTAAACAAAATAAACCGGTAGCAGAGTAATTAGGGAATGTTATGCCAAAGTTAGAAGTAAATGGAAAAGAAGTGGAATTTGAAAGTGGAATGACTCTTTTGCAGGCTTGTGAAATTGCCGGAGAGGAAATCCCGAGATTTTGTTATCATGAGCGTTTGAAAATTGCCGGTAATTGCCGTATGTGCTTGGTAGAAGTAATTGGCGGTCCGCCAAAGCCGGCTGCTTCTTGCGCTATGCCGGCTGCCGAAGGAATGAAGGTAAGAACCGATAGTCCTATGGTGAAAAAAGCACGTGAAGGAGTGATGGAGTTTTTACTGATTAATCATCCTCTTGATTGTCCTATATGTGACCAGGGTGGAGAGTGTGATCTGCAGGATCAGGCTATGGCTTATGGCCGCGCCAGCGGCAGGTATGAAGAAAATAAAAGGGCCGTAAAGGAAAAATACATGGGTCCTTTGATTAAAACCCATATGACACGTTGTATACAATGCACCCGCTGCGTAAGATTCCTGGAAGATGTAGCCGGTATAGATGAGCTTGGAGCTGTAAATCGTGGTGAGAATATGGAAATTACCACCTATGTCGAGAAAAGCCTTACATCAGAATTATCGGGCAATATTATTGATTTATGCCCGGTTGGCGCTCTTACATCAAAGCCATATGCGTTTAAAGCTCGCCCATGGGAGCTAAGAAAAACTGAATCCATAGATATTTTAGATGCTGTGGGATCTAATATCAGAGTTGATTCTCGCGGTATGGAAGTTGTGCGTATATTACCTCGTCTTAATGAAGATATCAATGAAGAGTGGATAAGTGATAAGGCCAGGTTTGCCTATGACGGATTAAAATTACAGCGTCTGGATAAGCCATATATTAGAAAAAAAGGCAAATTAGAGCCTTGCAGCTGGCAGGAGGCTTATGCGGCGATATCTAAGCAGTTACAAAAAACAAAATCAGAGCAGATGGCTGCTATCGCAGGTGATTTAGCCGATTGTGAATCTATGTATGTTTTAAAGCAGTTTATGGAAAAGTTAGGAAGCGGCAATATAGATTGTCGTCAAGACTTTATGAAATTAGATAATGAGCACAGAGCTTCATATCTGTTTAACTCCACTATTGCTAAAATCGAGGAATCAGATTTATGTTTATTAGTAGGTACTAATCCTAGAAGAGAAGCGGCGATTATAAACGCCAGAATAAGAAAGGCTAATATACAAAACTCCCTTGAAGTAGCTTCTATCGGAGGCTGCTCAAGCTTTACATATCCGGTAAATAAACTAGGTAGTGATCCTAAAGAGCTGGAAAATATCTTAAATGGTAAATCGGATTTTTGTCAGAAACTTATATCTGCTAAAAAACCTATTATTATAGTAGGTTCAGCGGTTCTGGCTCGTAATGACGCTATGCATATTCTGTATTTAATCAGCCAGATATGTCAGAAATATAAAATTGTTACGCAAGATCATAACGGTTTTAACATATTACATAAAGCAGCAAGCAGAGTAGGTGGTTTGGATATAGGGTTTTTACCTGGTAAAAACGGTAAAAATACCGAGGATATTTTAAAAGGCTGCCAAAATGGCGATATCAAGTTTTTATATTTACTTGGCGCAGATGAAATTGATATGGAGTTATTAGGCAAAGCCTTCGTAGTTTATCAGGGGCATCACGGAGATGCCGGAGCTCATAGGGCTGATGTTATATTGCCGGCTGCCGCATATACTGAAAAACACGCAAGCTATGTCAATACCGAAGGACGTTTACAATATACAAATATAGCTAACTCTCCTCCGGGAGAGGCTAAGGATGACTGGATAATTATAAAACAGTTAGCAGAAGCTGCCGGCAATAGTTTGGGCTATGAATCAATAGATGATGTTCGTTTGGTAATGTTTAAAGATAAGGATCAGCATATAGAAGGAGACATTGTACCGGCAAAATGGAGCAATGTCGGCAAAGAGGGAAAAATAACGGACGGTCCGTTTAGAAATGCGGTAAAAAATTTCTATATGACCGATCCTATTAGCAGGGTTTCTAAGACAATGGCCGCTTGTGCATCTGAAATAAACAAGGGTTGCGGTTGTAAAAAAACTCAGGAGGCATCGTAAATGGAATCAATATTGCAAATGCCGTTTTTCCAGACAGCATTCTTCCAAACACCGTTAATGATAGATTATATATTACCGCTTTCTTGGATAATAATTAAAATAATGGCAATATTGTTGCCGTTATTATTTGCGGTGGCTTATTTAACATTGGTTGAGCGTAAGGTTATTGCGGCTATGCAGCTTAGAAAAGGACCTAACGTTGTTGGACCTTTTGGTTTGTTACAGCCTTTAGCAGATGGAATAAAACTGATGTTAAAAGAGGTTATATTGCCTGCTGACTCTGGTAAAGCGTTGTTTGTTTTAGCTCCTATGATTACTTTTATACTGGCAATGGTAGGCTGGGCGGTTATTCCCTTTTCTCAAGGGGTTGTGTTAGCAAATATAAATGTAGGCGTATTATATTTACTTGCTGTATCATCATTAGGTGTTTATGGCATTATAATCGCAGGTTGGGCGAGTAACTCCAAATATGCTTTTTTAGGTGCAATAAGATCTGCTGCGCAGATGGTTTCTTATGAGGTTGCTATAGGTTTTGCCATAATTACGGTATTGCTAGTTACCGGTAGCTTAAATTTAACCGAAATAGTTTTATATAAAACAACTTTTTTTGAAGAAATTTTATTATTTCCGATGTTTGTTATTTTCTTTATATCAACTTTAGCTGAGACTAACAGGCATCCTTTTGACTTACCGGAGGCAGAAGCAGAAATAGTAGCCGGATATAACGTTGAATATTCATCTATGACCTTTG
>JBIKME010000181.1:0-3125 GCA_044359415.1 Rickettsiales bacterium
TATGTGAAGAATTATACGTATCTTTAAAGAATAAGGATATAGTTTTAATTAAAGGCTCAAGATCAGTTAGTATGGAAAAAATTGTAAATTTTATATTAGAGAAGGAAAAAAAATACGATGTTATATAATCTTCTTATACCATTTATAGATGACTTTTCAGCTTTAAATATATTTAAATATATAACTTTTAGGAGTGCCGGGGCTTTATTTACAGCACTTATTATAAGTTTTGTTTTTGGTCCTTCATTTATACGTTTATTAAAGCAAAAACAAAATGAAGGTCAGCCAATACGTGATGATGGCCCACAAAGTCATTTACTAAGTAAAAAAGGTACGCCTACCATGGGTGGTCTTATGATGCTGATAGCAGTAGGTATTGCAACTTTATTATGGGCAAATATATATGATATATATGTTTGGATAGTACTTTTTGTAACTTTCGGCTATGGTTTGCTTGGTTTTGCTGATGACTATTTAAAGGTTTCCAAGAAAAATACCAAAGGCGTTCCGGGGAAAGTAAAACTTTTAGTGCAAGTTTTGATAGCCGTAATTGCTACATTGTTAATTCAGAATGCTACATCTGATAGTTACTCCAGTCATTTAGCTGTTCCGTTTTTTAAAGATTTGTTGATCAATTTGGGTATTTTTTATATTCCGTTTGTAATTATTGTAATGGTTGGGGCTTCTAATGCTGTTAATCTTACAGATGGTCTGGATGGTTTAGCTATTGTACCAATCATGATTGCTATAGCGTGTTTCGGGCTTATTAGCTATCTGACCGGTCATGTTAATTTTGCCGATTATCTTAATATCCATTTTATTAAAGATACAGGTGAAATAGCGGTCTTTTGTGCTGCTATGATTGGTGCCGGGTTAGGTTTTTTATGGTTTAACGCACCGCCTGCAAAAGTATTTATGGGAGATACTGGTAGTTTAGCCTTCGGAGGTTCGCTAGGAGTTATTAGTGTTATTACTAAGCATGAAATAGTTTTGTCTATCATAGGCGGTTTATTTGTTATGGAGGCTATTTCTGTTATTATTCAAGTTTATTACTATAAGTTAACAGGAAAAAGATTTTTCGGTATGGCTCCTATACACCATCATTTTGAAAAAAAAGGATGGTCTGAGCCTACAATAGTTATAAGATTTTGGATAATAGCAGTTATTTTTGCTATTATTGGTTTGTGTACTTTAAAGTTAAGGTAATTTTATGAACTTTGATTTCTTAAAAGGTAAAAAAATAGTTGTTTTCGGATTAGGAAAGGCCGGTTTATCGGCTGTTCAAAAACTCAGCTTATGCGATGTAAAAATTATTGCCGCCGATGACTCTGTTGATGCAATGCAAAAATTAAATGCAAGAAATTTACCAAATGTAAGTGTAACAGCTATTTCAGATATTAATTGGAAAGAAGTTCAATATTTATTATTAAGTCCGGGGGTACCATTTACTCATCCTCAGCCTCATGAAGTTGTGAAATTAGCACAAAAAGTAGGTTGCCCGATAGTTTGTGACGTCGAGTTTTTATATAAAGCTAATAAAGACGCAAAATTTATCGGTATTACCGGAACTAACGGCAAATCTACTACCACTTCTTTAATTGGTCATGTAATGAAGCAGAGCGGGTTAAAAGTTACCGTAGGCGGCAATATCGGTATTCCAGTACTGGATTTAGAAAGTTTAGATGAAGATGGTTTTTATGTAGTTGAAATGTCATCCTATCAGCTTGATTTAATCGATGAGATGAAATTTACTATTAGTGTTTGGTTAAATATTACACCAGATCATATAGATAGACATGGTGATATAGCAGGCTACATAAAGGCAAAAAAACATATTTTTGCTCATCAGAAAAAGAATGAAGTAGCTATTATTGGTGTTGATGAAGAACATTCTAAAAAACTATATGAAGATTTAAAAAAAGATAAGGTAATAGGCAATATAATTCCGATATCGGTAGAGCATATTTTGCCTTATGGTGTGTCGATGATTAATGGTGTTATTTATGATAATATTTCCGATAAAAAAATAATAAAATTAGAAGAATTAAAGTATCTTCGCGGAAAACATAATGCGCAGAATATTGCAGCTGCATATGTTGCTGTAAAATTTGCAGGAGTGACAGAAAATAATTTCGTTGAATCTTTGAAAAGCTTTAAAGGTATGCCGCATAGAATGCAATATATTGCAAATAAAAATGGTATTATTTACGTCAATGACAGCAAGGCCACCAATGCTGAAGCAGCCTCAAAGGCCTTAGATACATATGATAATATATATTGGTTAGCAGGTGGTGTGCAAAAGGAAGGAGGAATTGAATCTTTACGTAAATTTTTTCCTAAAATTAAGCACGCTTTTTTATTTGGTCAAGCCAGAGATGAATTTGCGCAAACTATGAAGGGATATGTTGAGTATAGTATTTTTTCTAATATGGAAGAAGCATTTAAAGCTGCAAGGAGTCTGGCAACAAAAGACAACACTAAAGATCCGGTAATATTGTTATCACCTGCTTGCGCTTCTTTTGATCAGTGGCAAAATTTTGAAGCCAGAGGTGAGGCATTCGCTAAGTTGGTTTAAGGAAGCATTCTATGAGGTTTAATCGTCAGAATAAAAATTCTATTACTTCTTGGTGGTGGACGGTAGATAAATTATCTTTATTGGCAATAATAATTTTGATTGTTTTCGGTGCATTTATGGTTACTACCGCTAGTGTTGCTATAGCCGATAGAATAGGTCATGATATTTTTTATTTTGTGAAAAAACAATTAATTTTTCTATCTGGCACTCTGATCATTATTGTGGGAATTTCCTTCATGACACCAATGGCAATCAGAAGGATGGCTATTATAGGTTTTTTATGCGGATTAATACTTATGGTAGCTGTTTTGGTTTTTGGATCAGATATAAATGGCGCAAAAAGATGGATATTTATAGCCGGCCAATCCTTGCAGCCATCAGAGTTTATGAAACCTTTCTTTGTAGTTGTGACAGCATGGATGCTATCAGAGGCTAAAATAAAGCCCCGGTTTAAGGGTTTTCGTATTTCATTTATGTTATATCTGGTTTTGTCTTTGCTATTACTTAGTCAGCCTGACTTCGGTATGTTTGTAGTAGTCAGTTCGGTTTG
>JBIKME010000182.1:0-3114 GCA_044359415.1 Rickettsiales bacterium
CGTATTTTAAGAAATATAAAATTGTGCGTAAAAATCAGTTTACATATGTTCCAGATACATCTCGAAGAGGTGATAAAATGGGGCTGGCAATGTTGGAGCATTTAGATAAAGCGATTGTATCGCAAGCATACACAGTGTTTGAAATTATAGACCATGAAAAGCTTTTGCCTGAATATTTGATGATGTGGTTTAGACGGCCAGAGTTTGATCGATATGCGCGTTATATGTCGCATGGTAGTGTGCGAGAGATTTTTGGCTGGGATGAAATGTGTGACATAGAGCTGCCCGTTCCATCGCCTGATAAACAGCGGGAAATTGTTAAAGAATATAATGTTATTGTTAATCGTATAAAACTTAATGAGCAACTAAACCAGAAGCTGGAAGAAACCGCGCAGGCTATTTATAAACAGTGGTTTGTAGATTTTGAATTTCCAATATCAGCCGAATATGCTGCTTCCATAGGCAAGCCAGAACTGGAAGGTAAGCCTTATAAATCCAGTGGCGGCGAGATGGTTTATTGTGATGAGTTGGAAAAGGATATTCCAAAGGGGTGGAAAAATACTACATTAGGAGAGTTCTTGGCAAATAAAGGCTATATACGAGGTCCATTTGGATCGGCCTTAAAAAAAGAAGATATGAGAATGTCTGGAGTACCAGTATATGAGCAACAACATGCGATATATGACCATAGAAATTTTAGGTATTATATCGAAGAAAAAAAACATTTGAAATTAAAGAGATTTACTATTCAGAATGATGACATTGTGATTAGTTGTTCAGGAACTTTAGGGAAAATAACGTTAATTAAAGAATCCGACCCAATTGGTATAATAAATCAAGCTTTATTAATATTGAGATCTGATACAAATAAAATACCACCTCTATATTTAAAATATTTCTTAACATCCCCTACTGGCAATAAATCTCTAGTATCTAAATCAGGTGGAAGTGCGCAGGTTAATATTGCTAAGCGTGAAGAAATTGAAAGTATCGTTATATTGTTACCTTTGAATGCAATATTAGATTTATTTAATAATATGTTCACAAAATTAGTTGCAAGCATTGAAGATGCACGAGCAGAGAATGCCCTGTTAACAGGGCTGCGGAATATCGTATTATCAAAAATGGCCAGAGCAGAATATATAAAAGAGATAGCAGCATGACCAACACCCCACAAAAACCTGAAAACAGTCAAATACTGCTCTATGAAAACCAAGAGGGAAACATCAAAATTGATGTGCAGTTGCAGGATGAAACGGTCTGGTTGACTCAGGATCAGATGGCTACTCTGTTTGGCAAGGCAAGAAATACTATAACAGAGCATATAAAAAATATCTTTTCCGAAGGTGAGTTAGAAGAAGACATGGTATGTCGGGAATTCCGACATACCACTCAACATGGCGCTATTGAAGGAAAAACACAGAATGTAAAGGTTAAATATTATAACCTAGATGTGGTAATTTCCGTTGGTTATAGAGTGAAATCCCAGCAAGGTACTCAGTTTAGAATTTGGGCAACAAAACGGCTTAAAGAATATATTGTAAAAGGCTTTGCGCTAAATGATGAGCGGTTTGAATCTGGCAATTCAATGAATTACTTTAATGAATTACAGTCGCGTATTCGCAAAATACGCCTATCCGAGAAATTCTTTTACCAAAAAATTAAAGATATTTACACTACAAGCATTGATTATGATCCCAAAAGCAGTAAAACAATCGAGTTTTTCAAAATCGTTCAAAACAAACTGCTATGGGCAATAAGCGAGCAAACTGCTGCCGAACTTGTTTACAGGCGCGTTGATGCGTCCCTTCCACTGCTAGGAATGCAATCACTTGATAAAAAAGATAGCTCCGCAATTAAAAAAACAAGTGTCAGTATTGCAAAGAACTATCTGGATGAAGATGAAATCAAGTTACTTGGCTTGCTTGTTGAACAATATCTTGCCTTTGCCGAAACAATGGCGCAGCAACAGAAGCCTATGTATATGAAGGACTGGGCAAAAAAACTGGATGATATCTTACAACTTAACGGACGTGAGCTGCTTACTCACGCTGGCAAAATCAGCCATGAAATGGCAATAGATAAATCCAGCAACGAATATGCAAAGTACAAAAAAGATCAAAAGAAAATTGCCAAAGAAAACAGTTTAAAAGAAATAGAAGCTGATATTAAAAAACTAGGAAAATCCATTAAAGAATAAGTTCAGATATGAAATTCACCGAAACAAAATTAGAACAGGCTATTATTGACCTTCTTGAGCAAGAGAAATATCATCATGTTATAGGCACTGAAATCAATCGTGACCTTACGGAAGTTCTGATAAAAGATGATTTGCAGACGTTTTTATCGATCCGTTATGCAGAAGATCAAATAACTAACAGCGAAATTGAATCTATTATTCGGAAGCTGCAAGTGTTTTCATCGTCTGATTTGTATGAAAGCAATAAGTCCATTATGAAGCTGGTTTCTGACGGTTTCTTGCATAAGCGGGAAGATAGAAACAAAAAAGACCTGTTCATTAACCTAATTGATTATTCCGATGATAAAAGCAACATTTACAAAATAGTTAATCAGCTTGAAATATCAGGCTACGAAAAACGCATTCCAGACGGTATCCTTTACATTAACGGATTGCCGCTTGTGGTATTTGAATTTAAAAGCGCCATCCGTGAAGATGCAACTATACATGACGCATATATTCAGCTTACAACGCGCTACAAACGGGATATTCCAGAACTATTCAAATATAATGCTTTCTGCGTTATTAGTGATGGAGCTAATAATAAATCAGGCTCTTTCTTTGCATTGTATGAATTCTTTTATGCTTGGCGTAAAATTAATGGTGATGATCTGCTAGAAAAATATGGCATTGATTCCTTATTCACTATGATTAAGGGCATGTTTAATCACAATCGCTTACGTGACATTATCCGTAACTTTATTCATCTACCAGATACATCAAAGAGAGATGAAAAGATTCTTTGTCGCTACCCGCAATATTACGCGGCCACTAAATTATATGAGAATATCAAAAAACATCGTAAGCCTGAAGGCGATGGAAAAGGTGGCACATATTTTGGCGCTACAGGTTGCGGCAAGAGCTTTACCATGTTG
>JBIKME010000183.1:0-3108 GCA_044359415.1 Rickettsiales bacterium
AAATACTGAACTATGAGGATTGTGATTGTAATCAATAGATACCAGCGGTTCGTCATTGTATCCTAATATATTTTTAAGCTCATTATCAGAAGATTGTTTTATAACAAGATTAACTTCCTCTACTGATGTTTTACGACCCGCATCAAAACACAAATCTACCATCGATACATTTTGTGTAGGAACTCTAACAGCACATCCGTCAAGACGTCCTTCAAGTTCAGGTAGTACCAAACCCAATGCTTTTGCAGCACCTGTGGATGTTGGTATTATAGAGCTGGATGCTGTCCTGGCTCTTTGTAAATCTTTGTGACTTCCGTCAAGAATATTTTGATCATTAGTAAATGCATGTATAGTAGTCATAAAGCCGCGCTTTATACCAATTGCATCATTTAATATTTTGGCAATAGGTGCTAAACAGTTAGTAGTACATGACCCTATCGATATAACCTCATCATTTTTTCTCAGTGAGTTATTATTAACACCATAAACTATAGTTGCATCTACTTCTGTTGCCGGCGCTGATATAATTACTTTCTTTGCGCCAGCTTTAAGATGGAGGGCTGCTTTTTCGCGTGAATTAAAAACACCTGTACATTCCATTACTATGTCAATATCTAATTCTTTCCAAGGTAGTTTCAATGGATCTCTCTCATGGAATAATTTTATAGTGCCAAATCCTATATCAAGATCATTATCTACTCTTCTGATGTCGTTAAATATACCATGAGCCGAATCATATTTTATCAGATGCAAATGCTGCTCTATAGGTGCTGGACCATTTACTGCCACTATTTGAATATCATGATAACTATATTCTTTTGCTGCTCTTAAAACACAACGACCTATTCGTCCCAAACCATTTATAGCTACTCTGATTGCCATTGTTAATTTCCTTTAGCTTTTATTTAACTTATCTGTAACCTTGTTTACGATATTTTCAGCAGTTATACCGAATTTTTTATATAATTCCTCTATAGGAGCAGAAGCGCCGAAATCATTCATGCCTATAAATATACCGTGAGGACCAATAAATTTATCCCACCCCTGATCAATTGCGGCCTCGACAGCCACCTTTATACTATTGGTGCATAAAATACTGGTTTTATACTCGGTACTTTGTTGTTTGAAGAGTTCAAAACAAGGTACAGACACCACGATAGTACCAATGTTTTTTTGCTCGAGTTGTTGTTTTGCAGCCATTGCAATCTCAACTTCAGAACCTGTGGCATAAATAGTAACTTGTAACTCTGAATCGTGATTAGCTAATATATAAGCGCCTTTTGCACATTTATTTTCTTTTGAATATTCGGTTCTTAGTAAAGACACATTTTGTCTGGTTAATGCCAAAATAGAAGGCGTCTTTTCAGATTTAAGCGCTAATTCCCAGCATTCAGCAGTTTCGGTAGCGTCGGCTGGGCGATATACATTCAGATTTGGAATGGCACGCAGACTTGCTAAATGTTCAACTGGTTGATGAGTAGGCCCATCTTCTCCCAAACCTATTGAGTCATGGGTCATAACATATACCACTCTTTTTTGCATAAGGGCGGAAAGTCTGATTGAAGCTCTGCAATAATCAGTAAATACCAAGAATGTTCCTCCGTAGGGAATGAAGCCACCATGAAGAGCTATTCCATTCATTGCGGCTGCCATAGCATGCTCACGTACGCCGTAATATATATAGCGTCCGGAAAAGTCATTTGCACAAATTGGTTTTAGGCTATCTGTTTTTGTTAAATTAGATCCGGTTAAGTCAGCGCTTCCTCCTACTAATTCCGGTAAATTATCCGTAAGAGATTTTAAAACTTCTCCCGAGGTTTTGCGAGTAGCCCAATTTGGCTTTTCCAGTGTATATGACTTTTTTAAATCATCTATTATTGTATCCAGATTTTCAGGTAGTTTTCCTGATGTGAGTCTTAAAAATTCACATTTAAGATCATTTGGTAAAGAGTTTAATCTTTTATTCCAAGCGTTATTTTCTGATACGCTTCTTATTCCGGCTTCGCGCCAATAATTTAAAATATCTTGCGGTATGTTAAATGGAGCGTAATCCCAATTTAATGATTTACGAACTTTGGCGATTTCCTCTTCACCCAAAGGTGATCCGTGCGATGAGTTTTTGCCAGCCTTATTTGGAGATCCAAATGCTATGATTGTTTTGCAGGCAATTAATGACGGGGTGTTGGTTTCTTTTGCGTTCGCAATTGCCCTTCTTATTTCTTGAGGATTATGACCGTCTATTTGTTGTACATCCCAGCCACTAGCGGAAAATCTTTTCAGTTGATCATCTGATGTAGTAAGGTTAGTCGGACCGTCAATTGTTATGTCATTATCATCAAATAATACTATAAGCTTATTTAATTTTAAGTGACCGGCTAATGATATGGCTTCCTGACTAATTCCTTCCATTAGGCATCCATCTCCGGCTATAACATATGTATAATGGTTAACTATTTGGCTACCGAATCTTTCTTGCAGCATTCTTTCTGCTATCGCAAATCCTACCGAATTAGCCAGCCCTTGTCCTAGAGGGCCGGTTGTTGTTTCTATAGCTTTTACATGACCGTATTCCGGATGACCGGCTGTTTTAGATCCTAATTGACGAAAATTTTTTATTTCTTCAATGGTAACATCCTCATATCCTGTTAAATATAATAATGAATATATTAGCATTGAGCCGTGTCCGGCCGATAATATAAATCGGTCTCTATCGGCCCAGTCAGGATTATTAGGATTAAATTTTAAGAATTCACTAAATAATATTGTGGCAACATCAGCCATGCCCATAGGCATACCAGGATGACCGGAATTTGCTTTTTGTACCGCATCCATTGATAAAAATCTGATAGCATTAGCCATTTTGGTTGTTTTTTCTTTAGATACTCCATCTATATTTGCTTCGGTTTTATTTTGCATTTTTTTCCCTTTTAAACCATTTTTCTATAACAACCAATTTTATATTGTTTTGTATAACGGACAAAGCATATTTCTTCAATATTTTTATACATTAATATTTGAAAGATTTTTTTAATAGTTTAAGATCTATAAAATATCTTTTATGCTGTATCTTTTATACTGTAGATATTTTATACTGCAGGCAATGAGTAA
>JBIKME010000184.1:0-3107 GCA_044359415.1 Rickettsiales bacterium
GTTTTAGCACGATATCTGCACAAACGTCTGCACAAACCTCTGCGCAAACATCCGTGCAAACTAACACAACCCGAACAAGCGATTCTTATAACAGCATATCATCCGGTCTTGCTTATCAAGCAAAGCCATTGCCATCGGATACCAAAACAGACCCAATTCTTTACATTAATAGCTTTGAGGAACTTGTTGAATTATTTAGACAAAACAAGGAGGCTCTCATTTACAACTGGTTGATATCAGAAGTTAGCTTAATAAGCTTTAAGCCAGGAAAATTAGAGATCAGCCTAACAGCGCAAATACCTAAAGATTTCCCTCAAAGAGTAACTAAACATCTTAGGCAGTGGACAGGTGTAAACTGGGTTGTAGCAGCTTCGAATCAAAGCGGCGCGCCGTCACTTCTCAAACAACAGCAAAACAAAGCTCTAAATCTTAAAACAGAACTGGAAAAACATCCTAATATTTATAAAATACTAGAAATTTTTCCAGGAGCCTATATAAGCAAAATTGATAATAACGAAATATAAGCGGAGAATGACAGTGAATATCCAACAATTAATGAAACAAGCGCAAAAGATGCAAAAAAGCATGGAGGAGACACAAGAAAAACTTGCAGCCACTCAATATGAAGGCAGTGCCGGTGGCGGTATGGTAAAAGTTGTGGTAACAGGCAAAGGCGAACTTAAAAGCCTTAAAATCGACCCTAGTATAATATCCTCTGACGACCCTGAAATGCTTGAAGATCTTATTGTAGCTGCCTTTAATAAGGCAAAGAAAGAAGCTGATGAAGCATCATCTTCTGCTATGTCGGGAGCCATGAGTGGCATGGGTTTACCGGCAGGATTTAAAATGCCATTTTGATGTATTTATGCAAGAAAACGACATTGAAAAACTAATATATCTTCTTAGCAAATTACCGGGACTTGGTAAACGCTCGGCAAGACGCGGTGTACTACATCTTATTAAAAACAAAGAGTCATTGATGATTCCACTGGCAAGCGCTCTGTCCGACGCATCTGAGTCTGTAAAAATATGCTCAGGATGCGGCAATATTGATAGCATAAATCCTTGCCAGATATGTACTGATCCAAAAAGATCCGATAGCGATATTTGTGTAATTGAAGATGTATCTGACCTATGGGCTATAGAAAGAAGTAATGTATTTAAGGGACGATATCACGTCTTGGGAGGTACATTATCGGCTATTGATGGCAGAGGCCCCCAGGATTTAAATATCGAGAAGCTTGTGCAAAAGGCCACTAACAGCAATATTACAGAGGTAATATTAGCAACCAACGCTACTGTTGAAGGACAAACAACAGCTCATTACATAACCCATAGATTAAAGCATTTGGAAATCAAGGTATCGCGTATAGCACATGGCATACCTATGGGAGGCGAGCTTGAATATTTAGATGATGGTACACTTGCAGCAGCTATTAAAGCCAGAAACGCCTTTTAATGAGTCTAAAACAAAATTTAAATCTTAGCCAAACGCGAAAGAGCCTCTTCTTTACCAATCACAGCCAAAACTTCAAACATACTAGGTGATATATGTGATTTTGTTATTACAGCTCTTATCACGCCCATAGCTCTTCCAAGACTTATTGAGTTATCTGCGCAAAAAATCTTCATATTATTTTCTACAGAGGAGACTTGCCAATCATCTAACTGCGATAGAGATTTATATATCAAAGGCAACAACTCATCTTTTTCACTATCTATAATTTTTTGAGCTTTATCTGTATTTTCCAAACATATATCGTTAATATAAAATAACGCGCTATCAGCAAGTTCTATAATTTTTTTTACTCTTTGCTTGAGTCCTGCCATACCATTTAAAAGTCTGTTAACAGATAGCTGATCTAAGGTAATGTTATATTTAAACTCTATTAAGGGTTTTATTAAATCTACTAAATATCTATCATCAGCCTCTTTTATATAATGAGCATTTACATTATCTAATTTATTATAATCAAAACGCGACGGTGACTTACCGAGACTTTCGAGATTAAACCAGTTTATAGCCTGCTGGGTAGAAATAATCTCATCATCACCATGACTCCAGCCAAGACGCAGTAAATAATTTCTAAGTGCCTCAGGTAAATATCCCATATCACGATACGCCTCAACACCAAGCGCTCCGTGACGCTTTGACATTTTAGCCCCGTCAGGTCCGTTAATAAGCGGTATATGTGCAAAAACAGGAACTTCCCAGCCAAGAGCATCGTAAATTAATTTCTGGCGAGTAGCGTTAGTTAAATGATCATCGCCTCTTATTATATGGGTCACTCCCATATCATGATCATCTACAACCACAGCTAACATATATGTAGGAGTGCCGTCTGAACGAAGTAGAATCATATCATCCTGTTCGGTATTTTGTACTGTTACCTTACCCTGTACTGCGTCATCTATTTTTGTAAATCCAACATTCGGGGCTTTTAATCTTACAACCGGAGCAACAGCATTGGATAAATCTTTCCTATTTCTACATCTGCCGTCATATTTAAAAAACTGATTACTTTCCTGAGCCTTTGCACGCATTGCATCTAATTCTTCTTTTGAACAATAACATTTATAAGCCTTGTCATTATCAAGCAATTCCTGAGCGATTTGTTTATGACGCTCAACCCCTTTAAATTGATAAACTACATCATCATCCCAATTAATACCCAACCACTTCATACCAGACAAGATAGCCTCAATAGCTTCATCTGTCGAACGCTTGCGGTCAGTATCTTCAATGCGCAAAAGGAATTTTCCACCCTTATTTTTAGCGTACAGCCAATTAAATAAAGCGGTTCTTGCACCGCCTATATGCAAAAAACCAGTCGGAGAAGGAGCAAATCTTGTAACTACTGTCATAATAATCCATTGTCAATTTTAATGATAACTACCTTATTAAACCAATAAAGTAAACAATATGATCATAAAAAATAAAGCATAATTTATCGATCAAGTCGATTATTGCAACTTAATATGCTTACATTAATTTTAACTTAATGTAATTAATCTTTTTTTAACTTATAGTTGATAAACTTATCATTATTATGAATGACGGAGTAATTCAAATGATAAATTATATTAAATATATAATTAATAATACT
>JBIKME010000185.1:0-3102 GCA_044359415.1 Rickettsiales bacterium
TAATCTTTATTAACATCTATAGCTGTTTTTTGTTCCTCATCTTTAACTGTTTTATCGGCACCATTTTCTAATAATACTTGAACCGACCTAGTATCTCTTAATCTAACGGCTACATGCAAAGGTGTAGTTTTGTGGCGATCAACCCATACATTTGCAGGAATTCCTCGCGCTATAAGCTGTGTTAATTTTTCATGTTGTCTGTTACCAGCGGCAACATACAATGCCTCTGCTTGTTCTTGTGTATAACCTCTGCTCTGCATAACCATCCCCTTTATCATTATATCGGCATAAATTCTGCTCTCAGCATCATAAAAATATCGGCATGTGTCAAGATTTCTTGCTTATGATAAATTTTTTGTGGCGGAATGTGTCAAGAAGAATTAGACATTCCGCAATTGCTATTGTTTCTTTTTGCTTTCCCAAAATTCTAATAATTGCTTAAATTCCTTGCGCTCACCCCTTGTAGATTACTCGATTATTTCAAATACTTTAATAATATCCATACCTTTACGCTGGCAGTATTCTTTTAGACGTTGTTTTTGAGTTGCTAAGGAATGCCGGTCTTCTGCTCTTTGGTGGATATCCACGGACAAGGATGATAGCTTTCATTACGCTGTTTAATTAAGATAGTGAATGTGTTACTCTTCTGATTTTTACTCGTAGGAACAAATGTATTGGCTGGCAACAAATGTACCATGAGAGGTTCCGGCACCTTTATTTTCTCCAAATTGGTATTCATGAGGTGGCCCTGGCATTGGTGTCTTGACTTATTGAAGCCTTGCTTTTACAGGTTTACCATAAGCTTGTTATTGTTTGATTCATAATCCCTCTATCGGACTTACTATTCCTTCTTTTTTTAAAATCAAAGAAAAAACAATAGTTTCTTTACTAACTAAATTTGACCAGAGGAGGGGATTTTAAACTAGCGCCGACACAGATGACAACTTACAGCAGAGTACGACCGGTATTTGGACACAATGCGGGTTATGAGAGTAATAATTTACAGGTTTTTATGCGGTTTTCAAAGTAGTTGAAATAACTTTGAGTATAATATAGTCTTTAAAAGACAGGGAGCTGAATGTGAGATTAGTTCTTTGGCTGTAAAATCACTATCTAAAAAGCATTAATTATTAGTCGTCAATCGTACCGATCTTACTATATATTTATAAGAGCGGTGAGTGTTTTTAGAAAACAGGCTTTTGATATGAAAAGTTCGAAGAGTTACACTGGCCTGGTTTTAAACAAAAGCTATCCGCAATCAAGATGTGGTTAGCGTTTTTCATCAATAAAGAGGGTGTTATGTCTGTAAGCTATATGTTAATCCATGAATTTAATAACACCGGAGTTCCGATGGCTGCAAAGAACTTAATTAAGGCGTTGGATAATAATATGAAATTAATTGTTATTGGAGAGTTGGCCGATGTACCTAATTTTATTGATGCAACCTTCTTAAATGTTAAGAGAGGGCGGGGTATATTCGGTAAGGCTAGATATATAGTACAATCAATCTGGCGATTATATGCGTATATGAAGCTTAATAATGTTAATGATATAGTGGTTTGGGGAAAAGAGTTTATCGCAGTATGTGTGATAATCCGCTTGTTTAAAAAAAAATTAGTTATAAGTGGTATAATAACTACCGATATGACCAGGCACTTGCAAGGTAAGTATTTCAGAAGAAGTCTGACCTGGATTTATAAATTATTATTATCTAAAGTAACTTTAATTGCCCAGTCGAATGGTATTGCAACTGGGTTAAAAAATCTTGCTCTGGAATCTACAGTTATTTATCCACCTATAGGCATGGAGTTTTATAAAGCAAATTTTTGCGATAAAAAGAAAAAAATTGTTTGGGTAGGAAAGCTGACTGAATATAAGCAGCCGGAAATTGCATTGGATGTTATAACAAGTTTGTCTGATTATGAACTTGTTTATATAGGAGAAGGTAATCTTTTGGAGTCTTTAAAGAAGAGGGTAAAGATTTTAGGTGTCGAGAAGCGTGTTTTTTTTGCAGGTAGTCAAGAAAATGTAATATCTTTTATTCAAGATGCAGGAGTTTTAATACTTACATCAAAATTTGAAGGCTTTGGTATGGTTCTGGCGGAGGCTATATCACTTGGAGTGCCAGCTGTGTCGTTTGATTGCCCTTCTGGTCCGAGCGAAATAATCAATGATGGAGAAAACGGTTATCTTGTTGAATATGGCAATGTTGAGCTATTGAAGAAAAAAGTAGAACAGGCTTTAAAAACCAACTTTAATCAACAGCAGTTAAGGAATAGTGTTTCTAAATTTAGCGCTGAGAATGTAGTTAGCAAATACAAAGATGTTTTGACAGATAAAGGTTAAAATTATTTTTGGCAAAAATAGCTATATTATCGACATGAGCTTAATTTTAGGGATTGCTTGTATAGCTAATTCGCAATAATATACCGATATTATGCAACTTCCTTCTGGCCTGCGCCACATACTTGAAATATTTGCCAATGATTTTCCGCGATCGGCTTTGGAGAGGGCCTCTATTGATATATCCGAGCGTTACAGGCGTCTTAATAAAACGGATCCTGTTCTTGCCATTGAGTCTGCCTCTGAAGCTATGGCTTATGGCGCTACAAGACTTCCTGCTACCTATTGTTCAGCAAGTAAGGCTCTGGAATCCCTTAAAAAGGGAATGCCGGATTTTTTTCCTGTTTCCGTACTTGATGCAGGAGCTGGGCCTGCCACAGCTCTTTTTGCGGCCATAGAACACTGGCCTGATATTAGTAATACAACGCTGATTGAACCTAATCCGCATCTGTTATCTCTTGGAAAAAAGTTACTTAGCGCTTCTTATCCAAATGTAAATCCTGTTTGGGAGCAGGCAGAAATCACCGTGGCCGCACCATTAAACAAAAAATATGATCTGGTATTATGCGGTTATGTATTAAATGAAATAGAGCAAGAAAAGGGTAAAAATATTGTTTTAGATACCGTAAAAAAGTTATGGAACGCAACATCCGGGGCTTTGGTGATAATCGAGCCTGGAACTCCTGCGTCTTACGATAATTTGATGCGTGTGCGCAATTGGTTAATAGCGGATAATGCCTATATTGTTGCACCATGTAC
>JBIKME010000186.1:0-3099 GCA_044359415.1 Rickettsiales bacterium
TTATTAATAATGATATTAGACCTTCAATATAAACGGAGGTCTAATATATTAAAATTTCATAGTTTGCAATTTTAGGTAGTATTTATATAAATGTTATGCAATTATCATTTGATTGAATTGATAAAAGGTTCGTTTATGAGCAACAAAGAATTAATAATGAAATCTTTATTTTCCACTATAATGTTTTTATCATTGTCATATGGAGCTGTGGCCAGTGATAAAAAAGAAGAAGGTAACTCAAACCGGTATACAAATCCGCAAAGAGACTCCGTAGTGAAGGCTAAATCAAACCAATATTTTTGGCCTGATCAAATTGATTTATCAGTGCTTCGTGATCATGATGTTCGTTCTAATCCTTTGGGTGAGGATTTTGATTATAAAAAAGCTTTTAATCAATTGGATCTTGATGCTTTAAAAAAAGATATAGATAAAACATTAACTCAATCGCAGGAATGGTGGCCTGCCGATTGGGGAAATTACGGACCTTTTTTTATTAGAATGGCGTGGCATGCTGCCGGTACCTATCGTGTTTATGATGGCCGTGGTGGGGCAGGAGGAGGACAGCAAAGATTTGATCCTTTAAACAGCTGGCCTGATAATGCCAGTTTAGATAAAGCTCGCCGTCTTTTATGGCCGGTAAAGCAAAAATACGGTGAAAATATTTCTTGGGCTGATTTGCTAATATTAGCGGGTAATGTTTCTCTGGAAAATATGGGTTTTAAAACATATGGTTTTGCTGGTGGTAGAGAAGACGAGTGGGAGCCTGATATTGTATATTGGGGACCTGAATTAGAAATGTTGTCAAGCAACAGACATGAAACAAATGGTGAATTGCAAAAACCGCTTGCTGCAACCCATATGGGTCTGATTTATGTAAATCCGGAAGGGCCAAAAGGTAATCCTGATCCGGTAGCCGCGGCAAATGATATCCGTGTGGCGTTTGGCCGTATGGCGATGAATGATGAAGAGACAGTTGCGCTGATAGCAGGTGGGCATAGCTTTGGTAAAATGCATGGTGCCCATAAGGCAGCCGATTGTGTTGGTAATGAACCTGCTTCTGCTGCAATTGAAGATCAGGGGTTAGGCTGGAAGAATCAATGTGCTAAAGGACATTCTGAAGATACTGTCACGAGTGGACTGGAAGGTGCTTGGACACAATCTCCAACAAAGTGGAGTACTCTATATCTGTCTAATTTGTTAAGTTTGGATTGGAAACAAACTAAAAGTCCGGCTGGAGCTATTCAATGGATTCCGGTAGATGAAGATATGCATGAATCGGTTCCTGACGCGCATGTTAAGGACAAGTATAACCCACCTGTTATGACAACTGCTGATTTGGCCGTCAAGTTTGATCCTGAGTATCTAAAAATTGCACAGCGTTTTCTAGATAATCCTGATGAATATCAAAAAGCATTTGCTAAAGCTTGGTATAAATTAACTCACCGTGATATGGGGCCTCGGGCTAATTATCTTGGTAAAGAAGTGCCATCTGAAGATTTAATATGGCAAGATACAATACCACAAGCTCGTAAAGATCAAATTACCCCTAGTGAAATAAATGAGTTAAAACAAGAAATTTTAGATTCAGGTTTAACGGTTCCACAATTGGTAACTGTTGCGTGGGGTGCTGCGTCATCTTATAGATCGTCCGATATGAGAGGCGGAGCAAACGGAGCTCGTATTGCTCTTGCGCCTCAAATAGATTGGCCGGTTAATAATCCTAAAGAGTTAGGCAAAGTACTTGCAAAACTTAAGGATATACAAACTAAATTTAACAAGGGCGGTTTATTCTCAAGCGGTAATAAAATATCATTAGCAGATATGATAGTATTAGCAGGATCTGCTGCGATTGAGAAGGCTGCGGCTGATGCAGATATTAGGATTAAGGTTCCATTTGTACCAGGTCGTGAAGATGCTTCTCAATCACAAACTGATATTGAGTCTTTTGCTGTATTAGAACCGACAGCTGATGCTTTTCGTAATTATTATAGTAAAGATAGCTTAATGTCACCTGTTGACGCTTTAATAGATAAAGCTGATCAGCTTGATTTAACTGTACCTCAAATGACAGTTTTAATCGGAGGCATGCGGGCTTTAGGTGCTAATAGTGATGGTAGTAAGAATGGTGTATTTACTGATAAGGTAGGCACTCTTACCAATGATTTCTTTGTAAATTTATTAGATATGTCTACTATATGGAATAAATCTTCTCAGGATGGCTTATATGAAGGGATTGAACGTAAAACTGGTAAAGTAAAATATACAGCAACTAGTGTTGATCTGATATTTGGTTCCAGTTCTGAACTTCGTGCTGTAGCTGAAGTATATGCGTTTAATAATTCTAAAGAACGTTTTGTTAAGGATTTTGTAGATGCTTGGGTTAAGGTAATGCAACTAGATCGTTTTGACCTAAAATAAATTTAATAGTTAGAAAACTATAGGTTACGCTACAATATTGATGTAAAATTTAATTTAGTTAAGAATAATAAACATTATTATGAGAAAGGCTAATGATCAGAAAATGGATATGCAATTCTGACTATTTTATAGTTTTCATGCACCTTGCGCGTATACGCTGAATTCTTTCCGTCCTGTAGGACCTGTAGGAGGTGTCTCCTGTGGTGCCAAAGTTCCTAATTTATTAAGGACTATATTTGGTGATGAGCTAGGGGTCATACCAGCTTTTAACGCACCTTGTGCTGCATTTTCAACGGTTGGGCATCCGCCAGTTCCTGTTGGTAGAGGGTTATGTGGCACTGCGCCTGAGCCATTTTGCTCTTTTGCTGCAGTATGCGCTGCAAATGGGTTTTTCAAGGTGTCGCTCTCGAGTAGCCCTGATAAATCACCAAATGGGCCTTTACTCAAAGGCTTCACTCCTGTTTGACCTGCAGCTTGAAGAGGGTTTATGTTGATATCTTTTACGCCAACTTTTGATAAGCCTGTAACAGGAAGGAAGGCCGATAGTATGCCGTTATCATCACCTTGAGGATTAGTACCAAATGCTGACCCTGATGTTATTGCTGATGATATTGGTGGTGGTTGTGCTGCCATATATATACTTACTATTGTAACCTTAATATGTTCATTGTAGCATATATT
>JBIKME010000107.1:0-4720 GCA_044359415.1 Rickettsiales bacterium
GAGATTGTTAATATCAAAACCAAGAGCTACAGTACCTAGATATTTTCCAGACTCGTCTGTCACTCCCATGCCGGCAGGAATTACCCACTGACCGCTTTTTATGCCAATATCAGGCGAGCTAAAATTTAATACCCAAGGCTCTCTCGGGGCGGCCTGAACATAGCTTCTGTGGGACATATCAGCTGCTTTGTCTACTTCTCCCAAAGATGTATTTAGCACCAATCTGTTGTCGCTATCTATCCAGTCAAAAACCGTCCATGAAAAAAGTCTTTTTACCACTGCTTCTGATACTAAATCTCCGCGCAATACTTTTGTAATTAATACTGGGTCGAGTGTTTCCAGCTTTAATATTTCATGACCGAAAAATTTCAAAAGGTTTGATACGTAATCAAATGATTCTGTTAAGGAATACTCAATACGTTTTGCTTTGGCCACCAGATTAGTATTTTTTTCTTTGTTATAGGAATTATGTAGGTAAAATGTGAACAGCACGGCAAGCAATATTATAGTTGACACAAAAAGTGAAACCATGAATATAAAGTCATTTGCAAGGGAATGGCGTCTGAAAATTTTATTTAGTTTGGTATACCATAATCTTTTGGATATTTTATTCATAATTATAATGTGAATTAAGAGCAATAAATAGATTGTACCAATCTATAAATGTTCGTTTAGAGTAGTTTTTTATACAAAAGCTATTCTGGAAGTTCTTATGTTACTTTTAATTACAATTAATATCAGTATATGATTATGTTTGCAAAGAATAAAAAAGAATGCCGAATTTGTGCGTACAAAGTTTTCACTTTTCATAATTTGCAATAACCATATATGCATTTCTTGTTGTCGGTACCAAAACTGACAAAATATTGTTATCTTAAATGGTTTGAATGAATATTAATTTGGTTTTTCCAGTATCTTTCTAGCAAGCGGAATAGTAATATTCTTTTTTTCCTCCAGAGCCTTTTTATCAAGCCTATCTACAATATCATATAAAGATTCAAATGAGCGTTCAATACGAGTTATAAGATAATTTATTACATCTATTTCAACTATGATTTGTCGTTCGGTAAATTGTTTTACAAACATCTGTCTTAATATGTCATCATCGGGGTCGCCAATTCTTGCGACAGCCACCAAATTTAAACGAGATCTAAGATCAGGAAGACGAATTATATTATTCGGATTATTGCCTGATGTCATTAATAGATAGCCGGCTGCTTGTTCCTTTACAGAATTAAAAAGATGCAATAATGCTGTTTCATCATGAATCTTTTCGATAGTATCTATGATATAATTCTTTTTTAAATCATACTGATTTTTATAAATTTGTTCTGCGCTAAGAAAGGAAGCATTGGCTTTTTCTTGCCATATCTTAGCCAGATGTGTTTTGCCACATGATTTAGGCCCATAAAGAAGTAATATATTCAACGGCCAATTAGGCCATTTATTTATGAATGAATAGGCATCTAAGTTTGACTTAGATAATATATACTCCCGATTGTCGTTCTTAGGAGATATCTCAAAATTAAAAAATTCTTGCGCCATAATTTATTTAGTAGCCTTAGTTTTTTTGCACCATGTTTTTTTGCTCCAGATAAAAAGAGCTATTTAGATATTGATAAATAAGAAACCTAGTCAGAACTCCAATGATCGCGGTGGTCGGAATAGCCAGTAATAGTCCTATAAAACCAAACATGGTTGCTCCGGCCAGCATGCAAAAAATAATCCATACGGGATGAAGTCCAACTTTATCACCTACTAACTTAGGAGTTATAAAGTTGCCTTCTATTATTTGTCCAGTGATAAATATCAGGGCAATAATTCCTATATCTAATGAATTGGAAAATTGAAAAACAGCTATAACCATAGCCACAACAAAACCAAATAACAAGCCTACATAAGGGATTAATGATAATATGCCTGTTGAAATGCCTATCACAAAACCGAATTCCAGACCGGCTAATGTAAGAGCTGCCGCGTAAAATATACCGAGTATTAAACAAACATTAGTCTGACCTCTTATATAAGCTGATAACGTGACATCAATCTGTCCTACTAATTGACCTACAATTTTAGAATGCTTAGGAGGAATCAGATTTGATAGTTTGTCAATTATATGATGCCAGTCGCGTAATATATAAAATGTTACAATTGGAGTTACGAATAGTAAGGAAAGTAAATTAACTATTGCTATGCCGGAGCTCCATATATCAATAATTATCTTACCTGCAAAATTTAATATATAAGATGAAGCTTCCCGTACTGACTGCCTTGCGCTGTCAATAGATTCGGGATCAAACTTTTCTAGAATTGCAGAAAAGTAAGGTAAGATTTCTTCGTTATACAAGTGAACATAAGTCGGGATCTTTTGTATCATTGATGTAAATTGATCATAAAATAACGGCACTAATATTATTGATAAAATAATAAATATCGCAAAAAATAAAATTGTAATGGTAAAGGTAGCTGCCGTTCTTGAAAGTCCTAGCTTTTCAATTTTCTTAGTAACCGGATCAAGAAAATAGGCGGTTATAACGGCCACAATAAAAGGTAATAATATGCTACTTACCATATAAATAAATAAGCAGAAAAGAATAGCGCCAACAATCCAGAGCGCAAATTTATCTTTGATATTCATATTGAGTTCCGTCGTTATACAATTCGTAACCGGTGTTTTCTTCCAAGCTCTTATTAAGATCATTCTTTTTTAGGATTAAGTTATCTGCTGTTTTTTCGATAAATAAGCCTTTAGAGGCCAAGTTTTTTTCAAGATTTTCATAACCATCTTGAAATTGTAGGCTTAATAATACGGAGTCAATATTAATATTGTTTATAACAACCCCGTCTATAAAATCAAACTCAGCGATCTGTTTATAAACAGCATTCCACTGTTCAAGGTTTTCAATATATATAGTTAAGGTAATTTCTTCTTTTGCTTGGCGTATATCCTCTTGCTTGTTTTTCCATTGGTTTTCTGATTCGGCAATGATTAATGCAGCGGCATGCTCCATTATTGTACTAATATTATCCTCCGCGGTTTCTCCATATAATTTTGTGGTATTTGTGCTGACATCGTTATTTTCAGAAAATTGAATTTTTTCAATATCAATGCTTAGTTTTTCCTCTTTTTTATTAGGGTAAGCTTTTACTATTATGATATTTTTGCAGCGATATTTGTTTTTTAAGTTGTTGAGATTAGTCATATCGGTGAATTGACCTTGCATTATTTGCATCTCGTTTACAAAGCTAAGATCGGTGGCATCACCTTCTGGTATTAGAAAATTAGCGTAACTGGTTTGTGCTAATGGCTTTACCCACGCTTTTCTAAATATATTTTCTTCACCCCATATTATTGGCTTGTTGTCTATAATGGTAATCGGTAACAATAAGGTATAGGGACTTTTAGCAACCGTATATGACAGCCCTGACTTTTGTAAAAGTTGTTCGGTTAAAGCCTGGTTAAATGATATGTCAACGGTAGCAAAATAGCGTTTAGACGTTATTTTTTCCTCTTGAATATTCATAGCCTGAACGAGATCAGATATTTGTTCTGCTTCTAGCTTTGGCCATAAGTGCTCTGTAAAATCGGGAGTAATTCTTTTTAACAATTGAGCAAATGCGTTAGCCTCGCCTTCTTTTAAAGCCGCATCTTTTGCATCCTTTGCATTTTCCGCCTCTGCCTGAGCTTTTATATTTTTTATAGTGAAAATATCATCTGCGTAAGCAGGATATTTTACAAATATTGTAAAAAAAACTAAAAACACTACAAAAAATAGACGCATGGCTCACTTGATACTTGTAAATTAAATGAAACTTAGTTAGTTTCTACATCAAATTTTACTTACTTCCAAGGGATTATAAAGATAATATTATGAATAGTAAATCTTATAAAGAAGCTGGTGTTGATATAGATGCCGGAAATGAATTGGTAAACAGGATAAAGCCTTTGGCAAAATCCACTTCCAGAGTTGGATCTAACGCTGATTTAGGTGGTTTTGGTGGTCTGTTTGATTTGGCGGCATGTAAATACAAAGATCCTGTGCTGGTTTCTGCTACTGATGGTGTGGGAACAAAATTAAAAATCGCTTTTGAGGCTGGTAAGCATGATACTATTGGTATAGATCTGGTAGCGATGTGTGTTAATGATCTGGTGGTTCAAGGAGCTGAGCCTTTATTTTTTCTGGATTATTTTGCTACGGGAAAATTAAGCACAGATGTTGCATTTGAGGTTATAAAGGGAATATCTGATGGCTGCAAGCAGGCTAACGCCGCTTTAATTGGCGGAGAAACCGCGGAAATGCCTGGTATGTACGCCGCGGGACATTATGATCTTGCCGGCTTTGCTGTCGGAGCCGTTGAAAGAAGCAATATCCTGCCGAGGGCTGACATTGCTGAAGGTGATATTATCATCGGTATTGCCTCGAGTGGCATTCATTCCAACGGTTATTCTTTAGTAAGGCATATTATAAGCGAAAATAATATTGCTTATAGCGCTCCGGCGCCTTTTAATAATGAAAATAGCTTGGGTGAAGAGTTGCTAACCGCCACAAAAATTTATGTAAAAACCTGTATGAAAGCGATAAAAACCCATAAAGTAAAGGCTTTGGCTCATATAACAGGAGGTGGCTTTACTGAGAATATACCAAGAGTTTTGCCTGATGATTTGGCAGCAGAAATAGATTGTAACGCTTGGGAAATATTACCGGTGTTTAAGTGGCTT
>JBIKME010000054.1:0-6778 GCA_044359415.1 Rickettsiales bacterium
GAGGAAGCTGAGATGCTGAAGACTTTTAACTGCGGGATAGGTATGATTTTGGTAGTAGCAAAGCAAGATGCAAATGAAATTTGCTCTATTATTGATAAAGCCGGTGACAAGTCTTATCAGATTGGAAAAATTGGTAAAAAAAATAAAGAAGCTGTTGTTTACCATCGGATAGAAGATCTTTTAAAATAAAGATTAAAAGTAAGATAATTTCAGAAGCAATTTTCTTTAAATGGAAACTTTCTGGATTTAACATCTTCGGAATAGGCCTTTGCAGCTTGGTCTAGTTCGTTTGCCAGATTGCCATAGCGATGAACAAACTTAGGTTTAAAATCAGTAAATAGTCCTGCCATATCCTCGCTTACCAATATTTGTCCGTCACAGGCCGGCGACCCTCCGATCCCGATTACCGGAATAGATAGCTCTTTTGTTATTTCCTGTGCTAATGATTCAACAACCCCTTCTACAACAATTGCAAAGGCTCCAGCTTTCTCGATGGACTTTGCGTCTTTAAGTACTTTCAGGCGACTTTCCTCAGTCTTTCCTTGGCAGCTATAGCCACCATACGCATTAACCATTTGTGGCATGAGTCCAACATGCCCAAGTACCGGAATACCTCGTTCTACCAAAAACTTCACTGTATCAGCCATTTCAACGCCGCCCTCAATTTTTATAGCCTGACAATTTGTTTGCTGCATAATCTTAGCCGCGTTACTAAACGCTTGCGACAAGGACTCCTGATAGCTACCAAATGGCATGTCTACAACAACACAGGCTTTTTTCGTGTTGTTAGCAACGGCTTTTCCATGATTGATCATTATGTCCAGTGAAACCGATAAAGTAGATTCGTAGCCATATAACACCATTCCCACTGAATCTCCAACAAGGAGAATATCGGCATGTCGGTCTAATATCTTGGCAAAGGGAGCGGTATATGCGGTTAAGCATATTATAGGCGAGGTTCCCTTTCTGTTTTTTATATCTATTACTGATATTTTTTTATCTGTCATATCGTGCATTCTTAGATAATATTTTTTATCTTTTATTAAAATTTTCTAACTTTGATCCCTAATGTTTTTTGGCTGAAATAGGAAATATAAGCTCTATAGAGGTACCTATACCTATTTCACTTTTAATATCAAACGTTCCGTTCATAAGCTCGGTTAATTTCTTAGTCAGTGGCAAACCAAGGCCCGTACCTTCGTAACGACGACTAACTGAGCTATCTATTTGTCCGAAAGGCGCCATAGCTTTTGGCATGTCTTCTTTTGCGATACCGATTCCTGTGTCGAAAACCATTAATTTGACAATACCTTCTTTCGCGTTTTTAGTTACCGATAAAGTTACCGACCCTCCCTCTGGAGTAAATTTAACGCCATTTGAGAGTAGGTTAAGTATAACTTGTTTCATGCGTTTTGGGTCAGCCAGTAATGCAACCGGGTCTTTGGGTATGTCTTCTATTAACTGAACTTTTGCTTCATTTGCCCTTTGTTCTATTAAGCGTAAGCAGTTATGGGCTATTTTGCAGATATCAATATCAATCGCCTCAACATCAAGCTTTTTAGCTTCGGCTTTGGAATAGTCTAAAATATCATTTATAAGACTAAGAAGATGGACTCCGGAGGCGTTGATATCTGCAATATATTCTTTATACTGATTATGACCTACTGGCCCTAGTACCTCATCTTTTATTATTTCAGAAAACCCGATAATTGCATTCAGGGGGGTTCTGAGTTCATGACTAACATTTGCTAAGAACATTGATTTTTGTTGATTTTGTATTTCCGCAATGTTTTTTGCTTTTTCCAGTTTTGTCTTTTCTTCGTGCTGTCTGTTAACAAGTTTTTCCGTTCTTCTGGATGTTATGAATAAGGCTACATATAGAAGTACAAATGTAATTAATATTCCTATTGTTATTAGCGTTTCAAAAAAGCGTAAATTATTCCATGCCGGGGTTATATTCTCGTATAACTCGATCACGACCTTTAAGGGCTGGCTATTATTTTCCTCTTCTTTGTCGTAGCATTTGCTATTATCTGTATAAATAACTGTTCTGACGAAGCTGCCTTTTTGTATTTTGTTTTCTCCATCTTTTAAGCCCATTGAGGGTATAAGCTGGCTTTGTAAGGCTGTCGAGTTGCTGCTTGGCGTTAGGTTTTTATCTTGCTCGCTGTGAAAAATAACTTCTGAACTATTAGTTGAAAATATTTTGTCATGATGCTTGTTGTAAATATTTATCTGCGAGGATGAGTTGGTTGATAAAATGGTCGAGCTTAACTTGGAAAATTTTATAAAAAACGGATCTTTTTGCCATTCTTCAAGATTTTTGTCATTTAGATGGCTAATCGCCTGACTATATTTACATAGTACGTTATTGGTATAGCTTTCAACCAGTATTTTATTGTTTTGGACAATAGGATCTTCTATTACAGCCTTGGCGGCGAAGTATCTAAAATACTGGCCGGAGAAAAAAGCAGCTATAATTGCTAGCAGGAAACTGATAAAAGCGATATATTTAAAATAATTTAACATTTAATATTTATAATATTTTGTAACCGGTGGCTATAAACTAATAGTAGCATAACATACATCAATACTAATACTAAGCGTAAAATGCAAGACCAATACATGTTAATTGCAATTGAACAGGCTAAAAATGCCCTTAATAATGATGAGGTGCCGGTGGGAGCCGTTATTGTAGATAGTATAACCGGCGTTATTTTGGCAAGATCTGCTAATAAAACTGAGCAATCTAATGATCCTACCGCCCATGCCGAGATGAATGTTATAAGAGACGCCTGTAATATAAAAAAAAGCAACCGTTTGATAGATTGTGATTTGTACGTAACTTTGGAACCTTGTCCCATGTGTGCGCATGCAATTAGCGCAGCAAGAATTCGCAGATTGTATTTTGGTGCTTATAATCCCAAGGGTGGGGGGGTTGAGCATGGTCCTAGAATCTATGATTTTGGATCCTGTAATCATAAGCCGCAAGTATATGGTGGAATGTGTGAGAGTATTTGCAGCAAACTACTCAAGGGCTATTTTAGCGGAAAAAGATACAAAGATTACTAGTTTTGATTGACTTATTTGCATAAAACCATAGTATTTATGGTCAGCTTCCGGCTGAAAGAAAAATATTGCAGAGGATAAGATGGAGCTAAACGGTGCGGCTATAATGATAAAGGCCTTAGTTGATCAAGGTGTGGATACTATTTTCGGATATCCAGGTGGTGCGGTTCTGCCTTTATATGACGAATTATTTAAGCAGAAAAAACTAAAACATATTTTAGTTAGGCATGAGCAGGGAGCCGTTCATGCGGCCGAGGGTTACGCTCGCTCTACAGGTAAGATTGGCGCGGTGCTGGTAACTTCCGGTCCTGGCGCGACCAACACGGTAACTGGTTTAATGGATGCGTTGTTAGATAGTGTACCGATTATATGTATAACCGGACAGGTACCAAGTCATTTGATTGGCAGTGATGCTTTTCAGGAGGCAGATACTGTAGGTATTACAAGACCATGTACCAAACATAATTATTTAATTAAAGATGTTAATAAAATAGAAAGAACTGTTAAGGAAGCAATTCATATTGCTACAACAGGCAGGCCTGGTCCTGTTGTGATTGATATTCCTAAAAATATTCAAAACATGGTTGCAAAATATGAAAATTTAAAGAATGTAACCAGAGCGTCTTATAAGGTGCAGAAAAATGGAGACGAAGCTGCAATTAAAAAAGCGGTAAACTTAATTGCATCTGCAAAGCGACCTGTATTTTATACCGGCGGCGGAGTTATTAATTCAGGTTTTAAAGCCTCTGAGCTGTTAACTAAGTTTGTTAAGATGACTGGAGCTCCGATTACCAATACTTTGATGGGATTCGGCGGATATCCGGCATCGGATAAGCAGTTTCTTGGAATGCTAGGAATGCATGGTTCTTATGAGGCGAATCTTTGTATGGCAGAATGTGATGTAATGATCAATATAGGAGCGCGTTTTGATGACCGTATTACCGGTAGATTAGATGCGTTTTCTGTACATTCAAAGAAAATTCATGTTGATATTGATCCTTCTTCAATTAACAAAAATGTATTGGTTGATATCCCTGTTGTAGGTGATGTCACTTGCGTATTGGAGAAGATGATTGATATTTGGAAAAAGGAAAAACTTGCAATTGATAAAAACAGTCTGGAAAAATGGTGGCAACAAATTAATAAATGGCGTGGTAAAAACAGTTTTGGTTATAAGCAGGCCGGAAAAACTATTAAGCCACAATATGCATTGGATTGTTTAAACGATATGTTACAAGAAAATGATAATTTTTATGTAACTACCGATGTTGGACAGCATCAGATGTGGGCTGCTCAATATATTAAATTTGATAAGCCCAGTGCCTGGATGACTTCGGGTGGTTTAGGTACTATGGGTTATGGTTTGCCTGCTGCAATCGGCGTACAGGTTGCGCATCCTTCAGGAACTGTCGTTTGTGTTTCCGGTGAGGCTTCGATTATGATGAATATTCAGGAGTTAGCCACAGCAGTGCAATATCGGTTGCCGGTAAAAATATTCCTAATGAACAATAGTTATATGGGTATGGTTCGTCAGTGGCAGGAATTATTTCATGGTGATAGGCATTCGGAAAGTTATATGGAAGCTCTTCCGGATTTTAAAGCATTGGCTAAGGCGTTTGGTTTCACCGGTATTAGGTGCAAGGATCCAAAAGAAGTTAAAAATTCTATCAAGAAGATGCTGGAAACAGAAGGTCCTGTGTTGCTTGATATGCATGTAGATAAAGCAGAAAATGTATATCCTATGATACCTGCAGGTGCCGCTCATTATGAAATAGAGCTCGGGCCTGAGGATAAGATAGAGGTAGATGAAGAAGCTGCGCGTATGAGGGTTTAGGAATTATAAAATGACACATAAACAAGAACGATTAGATGAAAGACATGTATTAGCTATAACAGTTGATAATGAAGCTGGGGTTTTGGGCCGTATTGTAGGCCTTTTTTCGGGCAGAGGATATAATATTGATAGTCTTACGGTATCAGAAATTGATCGTGAAAACCATATCTCTCGTATTACCGTAGCTACTACAGCGCCTGCACATGTTGTGGAGCATATTGTAAATTTGATTGAACGAATTATTCCTGTGCATAAGGTTCGCGATTTAACTTCTGAAGGGGCATATGTAGAAAAAGCTTTAGCTTTAGTTAAGGTAAAAGCCAAAGACAAAAAACGCTCCGAGATACTGCATTTAGCATCTGGTTTTGACGCTAAAGAAGTTGATTCGACCGATCAATCATTTGTATTTCAAATAACTGATCTGCCTTCCAAGTTGGATGAGTTTATTCAATTAATGAAGCCGTATGGTATTATCGAATATACAAGAACCGGTGTAACGGCTTTAGCCAGAGGATCAGAAGAGTTTTAGTGCAGCCATTGCATTCATTAGCCGTCATTTTTTGCATATAGCTTCTGCTATAAATTTACCGTACTAAATTAGCGCACTTACTTAGCATCTTGCAGCATGCCGGCATTTTTTTGCTTTGTGTTCAATATTTCTTTTTATTTCAAAAAGAAAGGGCCCCCACTAAGTAGAGGCCCTTTTTAGCTCTGTAAATGGATTAGAAAGCTAAGCGAGCTTTTACAGCGCCGCTATGAGCGTCATAGTCCTCTTTGGTTGCCCAATCATAGTCGAAAGATACGGTTAGATTGTCCTGAGCTAAGACATCAAGTCCTACACCGACATTGAAGGCGTGTTGAGCAATTTTAGCACCTTTTGTAGTGAACAAAGTAGATGCGGCACCGGTAAAGTTGTTTTTAGATTCTTGCTCATCACCAATAAAGTCATAAGACCAGCTGGCGCTAAGTTCAGGAATATAAGTTAAAGAACCGGCGTCTATTTTATAGTTTGCTTTAAAGCCCAGGTCAGAAATTAATTGATGTAAATCATCATTGTCAACTGTTAGATCTGCGCTGCTTCCTGTTTCAGTATATTTATCTAAAGCGATATAGTTATACTTAGCAGAAGCAAGTGGAGTAACATTTAACCCGCTGTCAAGCTTAACTCTGTAGCCACCACCTACTTTTACAGTATATTGTTGACTATCAAAATCACCTTTAGCACGGTCGCTTATAGATCCTACGGCTATGTTGCGCGCAGTTTCAAGATTGCTTTGCGTAAATGCAACCAATGCATCGCTGTACCAGTTACTATTGTAATCATAGCTACCGTAACCACTTAATTGGTAACTATCAATATCAGAGTCTCCGTTAGCTGAGTCAGCTTCAGTATTTGCATAAGCAAATCCAACCCCTACTTTTGTTTGATCACTTACTTGCGTATCCGCACCTATTCCAAAGCCTACTGTGTCAGCTTTGTAACCTTTTACGCCTTTACGATCGTCTTGGTCAGCTGCAGTGCCGAATACCTCGCCCCACATGCCGTTTTGGTAACCAGCATCACCTGTAGCTACACCTGTGCTGCTGATTCCTGCTATTTGATCTAAGCGATTATCAACTGTACTAAGAGCAACGTCACTCGCACCTATAACAGCAGTTGTAGTTGCACCTGAAATATGCGGATTTAAAGTATCAAGCGCAGCACCAACCTCGGAAGCTGTAGATAAAGACTCTAAAGCGCCGACAATGCTGTCAAGGCCGGCATCACCTGCGTTAGCTATTGATTCCAATGCAGAACCTAGAGCACGATTATTTGACAAAACAGAAGCGCTGTTATAAGAGTTATCACGAGTTGCGATTACATATTGGTCAGTA
>JBIKME010000188.1:0-3086 GCA_044359415.1 Rickettsiales bacterium
CAGATTCCTGTAAAATTCATGTAATGTGTCCCTATTATATAAAATTAAAAAATGCCTTGTACTTTACGATTGTTGGAAAAGATGCAAAATATCAGACGTTAGATTTAAATTTTCTCTTAACACTTGAAATTATGTCTCTAGTACATATATTCCATATAGGTAATTAATATAAACTAAGTTTAAGTGTTAAAATGACAAAAAAAAATAATTCCATAAAAAAAGACAATGCTAAAGAAGCTGAAGATTACGATACATTGCATGAGACATGTGCTTTGAATGAAGAAATTTTAAGTGAGGCAGATCAGATAGTAGATGAAGCCGGCGTTAATAGAGGTTTAACCGAAAAAGAAGCGCAATTGCAGGCAGATAACGATCACTTAAAAGATCAGCTTTTGCGTGCCGCTGCTGACGTTCAGAATATCCGACGTCGCGCCGATGAGGATGTTAAAAAGGCTCGTAATTTTTCAATAGAGTCATTTGCAAAAGATCTGCTTTCAGTAATGGATAGTTTAAGCAGGGCTGTTGAAAGCGTTACTGAAGAGGATCTGGAAGAAAATAGTAAAACAAAGGCTATAATGGAAGGAGTTAAAATAACTCGTAAAGAATTAAATAATGTTTTTGATCGCAATGGTGTTAAGTGTGTCAATCCTGTTGGTGAAAAATTTAATCACGAATTGCATCAGGCCATAAGTCAGGTAGAAAAGCCTGAGACGGAATCAGGGTTGATTGTTGAGGTATTGCAGGTCGGATATACTATAAAAGAAAGATTAATAAGGCCGGCTTTGGTTATTGTAGTGAAGTAGTTTCAAGCCGTTGGATAAATAACTCGTTATTTATAAATTGGTTTAAATATTTTTTAATAGTAGTATGTGCAAAAAAATGATAATATAATATTCATATATTGCAACGCTTGGGTTATCTGATAATTTACTACTTATGAAAAAAAATGAACGTCCCGCATCTGATGTATTAGAAGGGGTGGTTAAAAATAATCACAACGATTTTATATCATTTATGGAAATAAAAATGGCATTGCATGAAAGAAGTTTCGGTCTACTGATGCTATTTTTTGCTTTGCCTGTTTGCATTCCCGCTTTGCCACCTGGTATGGCTAGCATTCCGGCAATACCTTTGTTGGTTTTTTCAATTCAAATGTTGCGTGGTATGGACTCCCCTTGGATGCCTGGCTGGCTTGGCAAAAAAACTTTAAAAAGAGAGACTCTTGCCTTTATTGTTCAGAAAACCACGCCTTATTTGAAAAAGGTTGAAAAGTTACTTACACCCAGATTTTCCTTTGCTTCGTCTGCTAAGGGAGAAAAAATAATAGGTTTGTTTGCGCTTTTTTTTTCAATATCTATATTAATTCCTTTACCGCTTAGTAATTTTTTACCTGCTTTGGGTATCTTGGTTATGTCTTTAGGTTTGTTGAGTAAAGATGGCGTTATTATAATAATGGGAATGATACTAGGCTCATTAGGCGTTCTTTTGACTTCAATGGTTATATTCTTTGGGCAGCAGGCTGTTATAAGTTTCTTAAAATGATACTCTTTATAATGCTATCGTAACATATAGTAATAAAGAGTGATTTGTCACTAACGGTTTTCATATATATTATAATACGCGAAATAATAATTATTCTTAACTGTAATAATTATTACTGTTGTTTTTTTTAAATTCGGTATTGATATATGTTTAGTCATCAAAAAACTATTGCTAATAAAGTTAGTTGTTCTGGTGTTGGTCTGCATTCCGGGCTTGATATTAATTTATCCCTGACGCCTTCTACGGATGATAGTGGTATTAGATTTATTAGGACGGATATTAAAAATTCCAATAATATTGTACATGCTTGCTACAAGAATGTATCTAATACTATGTTAGGAACCACTCTTTGCAATCAAGATGGAGTAAGAGTGGCAACTGTAGAGCATTTGATGGCTGCTTTGTGGGGATGCGGAATTGATAATTGTATAATTGAACTAGATGGACCTGAAATTCCAATTATGGACGGTAGTTCGGAGCCGTTTGTTTTTTTAATAGATTGTGCAGGCGTAAAAGAGTTAAAAAAAGCACGCAAAGTTATCGAAGTACTAAAAGAAATAAAGGTTACTGAAAGTGATAGCGAAGATTCTGCTTATATTTCTATAAAACCTTCAGATTGGTTTGCTGTAGGTTTGGAAATAGACTTTGGTGATAAAATTATATCGAATCAAAAAACTACCTTTGATTCACGAGATACCACTTTTAAAAAACAATTATGTCGTGCAAGAACCTTTGGTTTTGAGCATGAAGTTGAAGCGTTACGTAAAAATGGTTTAGTAAGAGGTGGCTCTTTAGATAACGCAATTGTAGTAAATGATAGCGGTGTGTTAAATAAAGAAGGTTTACGATACACCAATGAATTTGTGCGTCATAAGGTGCTTGATTGCATAGGTGATGTATATTTGTCAGGAGCATATCTTAAGGGCCAAATAAATGGCTTTAAGTCAGGTCATGCCCTTAATAATAAGTTGTTACATGAGTTTTTTAATGATAGTGAGGCCTGGAGAATAGTCAGTCTTCCTGCTTCTATTGAAAATAAAATTATTAATTAGTTCAGGCGTATTGAATATAATTAATTTTTGTAGTTTCTGTTAAGTTGTTGTTGGAATTCCAGTTTTGTAGTAAGCTTGTCATAATTCGATCGCTTGTATTATTAGTGTTAGATGAACAAGTCGTTTGCTCATCTAACTTAGCCCCTTTTTCTATTAACAATATAACTACCTCATAGAAATGATTACTAATAGCTATGTTAAGAGCGCTAAAACCTTGTTTATTTTTTGCATCTATATTCGCGCCGTTATTTACTAATATTTCTATAATATCAAGATGGCGATGTTTTGCCGCTGTTATTAAAGCGGTGTTTCCTGTTTTGTAATCAGAATTGTTAATATTAGCCCCTAGGACTATTAATTTTTCAACAATGGCAAAGCGTCCTTTTTGTGAAGCGTAAATTATAGGTGAGACACCGTTTGCGGATAACATGTCAACATCCGCTCCTCTGTGAGTCAGTAGCTCAACTATAGAAAAATTATTATTCTTTATAG
>JBIKME010000189.1:0-3076 GCA_044359415.1 Rickettsiales bacterium
TAATTTTAACTCAGCGCCTACTGCATTTGGTATAGACATTTGTGCTAGTGCTACATAAAGGCCGCCACTCGATATATCGTGGCATGACGTGACCTTACCATCGTTAATAAGTTTTCTTACAAAATTACCGTTTTTAAGTTCAGTTGCTAAATTAACTTCAGGTGGCGCTCCTTCTTCTTTACCTTCTACCTCGCGTAAATAAACCGATGCACCAAGATGCCCTTTAGTTTCACCAATTACTATAATTATATCACCGGTGTTTCTAAATGCGCTTCCTATAGCCTTGGTTACGTCTTTTATTATACCGACACCACCTATGGTAGGAGTAGGTAATATAGCTACGCCGTTAGTTTCATTATACAAAGATACGTTACCAGATACGATAGGATAATTTAATGATCTGCACGCTAAGCTCATACCTTCTAAACAACCTGTTATCTGTCCCATAATCTCTGGTCTTTCTGGGTTGCCAAAATTTAAACAGTTGGTAATGGCTAATGGTGTAGCGCCTTTAGCCGTGATATTTCTCCAGCTTTCGGCTACTGCTTGCTTCCCACCTTCTACAGGATCGGCATAACAATATCTTGGTGTGCAGTTGCTGGTAAGAGCAAGCGCCTTATTTGTTCCGTTAACCCTAACAACAGATGCATCTCCACCTGAGGCGCAAACAGTATCGTTTCCTACCTGAGAGTCATATTGCTCCCATATCCATCTTTTGCAAGCGATATTGGCATCGGATAATATCTTAATTAAAGACTCGTTAATATTTCTGCGGTTGTCAAGATCCGTAATATTTATATATGGCCTTTTTTTACTAGCTACATGCGGACGATCATAAAGAGGTGCTTGTTCTGATAAAGGGCTGACAGGAAGATCACCAACAATTTCTCCCTTATGTTTTAGAATCATTCGACCTGTGTCGGTAATTTTTCCAACTACGGCAAAATCTATCTCCCATTTTTCAAAAATAGATTTAGCTAGATTTTCTTTCTCCGGTTTTATAACCATTAACATCCTTTCCTGACTTTCCGATAACATCATTTCGTAAGGAGTCATAGCTTTTTCTCTTTGTGGAACCATATCTAAATCAAGCTCTATTCCGGTACCGCCTTTATCCGCCATTTCCAATGATGAGCATGTAAGACCAGCAGCACCCATATCCTGAATCGAAAGTATGGCATCTGTTGCCATAAGCTCAAGGCAGGCTTCCATGACCTTTTTTTCAGTAAAGGGGTCGCCTACTTGTACCGTAGGACGTTTTTCTTCCGAGTCATTATCAAATTCAGCAGATGCCATGGTTGCGCCATGAATTCCGTCACGCCCTGTTTTAGCTCCTACATAAACAACAGGACTACCTACAGAAGAAGCTGCTGAGTAAAATATTTTATCCGTTTTAGCTATTCCAACGCACATAGCGTTAACTAATATATTGCCATTATATGATTTATGAAAATTACATTCACCGCCTACTGTAGGTATGCCCATGCAATTACCGTAACCTCCTATTCCGCTTACAACACCGGAAAGCAAATGGCGGGTTTTGTTGTTATCAAGGCTGCCAAAGCGCAAGGCATTTAATACGGCAATAGGGCGAGCGCCCATAGTAAATATGTCGCGCATTATACCGCCAACTCCTGTTGCGGCCCCTTGATAGGGCTCTATAAATGAAGGGTGATTGTGGCTTTCCATTTTAAATATAGCCGCATGTCCGTCTCCTATATCGATTACGCCTGCGTTTTCACCAGGACCGCAAATAACACAATCACCTTCAGTAGGAAGCTTTTTTAAATGTATACGAGTCGATTTATAAGAGCAATGCTCACTCCACATAACTGAAAAAATACCAAGTTCCGTTATGTTGGGGGTGCGTCCCATAATATCTAAAATCTTATCATACTCTTGCTTGGTTAAGCCAAATTCTTGCGCTTTGTTATAGATTACATCTGTTTTTTCTAAAGCCATTTAAGAAATCCATTAATTAAAATTATTCATTATCGCTTCAAATAAAGCTCTGCCGTCAGTACCACCAGTTATTTCTTCAGTGGCCCTTTCAGGATGGGGCATCATACCTAAAATGCGTTTGTCTTTACTGAATATTCCTGCGATATTATCTGCCGATCCGTTAGGATTGCCTTTGTATTTAAATGCTATCTGATCATTTTCTTCAAGTGATTTTAGAGTTTTGCTATCGGCGTAATAATTGCCGTCATGGTGCGCTATAGGGATATTAATTATTTGCCCTTTTGTATAATTGCAAGTAAAGTTACTATTGCAATTAGTAACTTCCAGAGCTGCTTTTTTACATACAAACTTAAGCCCTTTGTTCCGGATTAATGCGCCTTCTAATAAACCGGCTTCCGTCAAGATCTGAAAGCCATTACATACCCCCAAGATATATGTACCGCGTTTAGCTGCTTTGATAACCTCGTTCATAACAGGTGACTTTGCTGACATAGCCCCTGATCTTAAGTAGTCACCGTAGGAAAAACCGCCAGGTAAGGCAATAAAGTCTAAGTCTTTAGGTAAATCTGTGTCTGTGTGGCGGAATTTTTGTACTTTTACACCCGTGATATTCTCAATAGAAGAATACATATCTCTGTCGCAATTAGATCCCGGAAATATAATGACAGCTGCTTTCATAATTTAAACCAATTCAAACCTATAATTTTCTATAACTGTGTTAGCAAGTAGCTTCTCACACATATTTTTTACAAACTCTTCTGCTTTGGACCTGTCGTTTTGGCTTATGTCAATTTCAATAAATTTCCCTTGACGAACCTGATCAACTCCTTCAAATCCCATATGACCCAGAGCTGTCTCTATAGCTTTTCCTTGAGGATCTAAAACTCCGTTCTTCAATGTAATGTAAATCTTTGCTTTCATTGCTCTTCTCATAATTGTTGATTATCTATAAAAATACCAAGACGTTTTGCAACTTCCTGATAGGCTTCTGACACTCCACCCATATCTTTACGGAAGCGGTCCTTATCCATAATTTCATTAGTTTGAGCATCCCATAGGCGGCATGAGTCAGGACTTATTTCATCAGCCAGAATAATTTCCACATATTCATCCT